>NZ_JAYGHD010000012.1:0-49324 GCF_034932245.1 Nostoc sp. UHCC 0251 | reverse complement strand
GGGGAATGGGGAATGGGGAATGGGGAATGGGGAATGGGGAATGGGGAATGGGGAATGGGGAAACAGAATGTAGAGACGTAGCACTGCTACGTCTCTACAAGGGTTTTGGATAACGTTTAAGTTTTGGAGATATCTAATATTTTTCACAACCGCCGAATCGCAATTTCTAACCCTTCACATACACCGCTAAGAAAATCTAAATCTAAAGTAGCGATCGCATCACTAGCTTTGTGATAATGGGGATTTCGCAAGAATGCCGTATCTGTCACCATCATTGCCGGATAATCCAAATCCCAAAAAGGTGCATGATCGCTAAGTCTGGTTTGAGGAACTATTAAACCTCGATTTGGCACAGGTAGCCATTGACTAGGTACGCCAGCTTTGCGAATATTACGGCTCATGCCAATTAAATCGGGTAATGTCCGTAAATTGCCAATTAAAGCAATAAAATCACCTCTGTCTGGGTAGAAGCGTTCCAGAGGAGGGGGGTAATTTTGGGAACCAGGCGTAAAATCGGTATAGCCCAGCATTTCTAGGGAAATCATTAAGCGTAGCTGTTGCTTTTGTTCGTGCAACAGGGCTGCATAATCAGCGCTACCCAGTAAGCCATATTCTTCCATATCGAAAGCAACCAGCCTTAAGGGATATCTTACAGCTTGGGCAGCAAACTTTCTCGCCAATTCCAGCAACACCGCCACCCCGGTGGCATTATCATCAGCCGCTACTGTTCCCGGAACGCCATCATAATGAGCGCCAATTAAAATCGGTGGCAAATCCTTTTTTTGCCGTCTGGCTTGGGAGGGTAAATTTAATATCAAGTTCTTACAAGCTTTACCCCTGACTTCAAAGGTGTGGATTTCCACACTCCCCCATTGAGAAAATTCCTGGCGGATGTATTCTTGAACAAAAAAATGTCCAGCCGTTGCCATGTAAGGATCACGTTCTCGCGCGATCGCAGTCAGGGAAGTTTGTAATCGCTGTGTTAAATTCAAATTTTTAAAATAGTGGCAATATTAAGGTGCATTTCCAAACTTGCAGATACCGTAAAGAGAAGTAGCCAGATAACAAGAATTGAGGCTGCTTGGACACACCAATCATCGTCAATGCTATCCTAGTCTTGCAACTATCTCCTCTAGCTGCACTTCTTAGCTTACTGCCTTAATGAAGACTATTATACCATTGAGGTGTTTTCATCCAATAGCACAAAGCTAGAGGTAGTTCCGCCCAATCATAATAAATATATAAGACACTTTAGGAGAAGAGTAACGCATGGGCAAGGTAGTCGGCATCGACTTGGGTACAACCAACTCAGTAGTCGCCGTTATGGAGGGTGGCAAGCCGGTGGTGATTGCCAATGCAGAAGGAATGCGAACAACCCCCTCCGTAGTTGGCTTTAGCAAAGAAGGCGAAAGGGTAGTTGGGCAAATGGCACGGCGACAAACCGTCCTTAATCCCCAAAATACCTTTTTTGCAGTTAAACGCTTCATTGGGCGCAAATATGCCGAACTTAGTCCAGATTCCAAGCGTGTACCCTACACCATCCGCAAGGACGAAGTAGGTAATATTAAAGTTGCCTGTCCCCGCCTTAATAAGGATTTCGCCCCAGAAGAAATTTCGGCAATGGTGCTGAAGAAATTGGCCGACGATGCTAGTCGCTATTTGGGTGAACCTGTGACAGGGGCAGTAATTACAGTACCCGCTTATTTTAACGATTCTCAACGGCAAGCAACCCGCGATGCTGGCAGAATTGCCGGTTTAGAGGTGCTGCGGATTCTCAATGAACCAACTGCTGCATCTTTAGCTTATGGATTGGATCGAGGCGACACGGAAACTATCTTAGTATTTGACTTGGGTGGTGGCACTTTTGACGTGTCGATTTTAGAAGTAGGCGATGGCATATTTGAAGTTAAAGCTACCAGCGGAGATACGCAACTTGGTGGTAACGACTTTGACAAAGTAATAGTAGATTGGCTAGCAGAGCAATTTCTGGAAGTCGAAGGGGTAGATTTAAGACGCGAGAGACAATCTTTACAACGTCTGATGGAAGCGGCGGAAAAAGCCAAAATTGAGCTTTCTGCTGTCAGCGTCACCGAAATTAACTTACCTTTTATTGCTGCCGATCAGGAAGGCCCCAAACACCTGGAAACTCGTCTAACGCGTTCTCAATTTGAAGGCTTGTGTGGTGATTTGGTGGGGCGATTGCGGACACCAGTGAAACGCGCCCTCAAAGATGCCGGACTCTCATCCAGGGACATTGAAGAAGTGGTGTTAGTTGGCGGTTCTACACGGATGCCAATGGTGAAGCAGCTAGTACGAGATTTAATTGGCATAGAACCTAACGAAAACGTCAACCCTGATGAAGTAGTGGGAGTGGGTGCAGCAATTCAAGCCGGAATTCTCGCAGGCGAACTCAAAGATGTGCTGCTTTTGGATGTTACACCCCTTTCTATGGGATTGGAAACCATTGGCGGCGTAATGAAAAAACTTATTCCCCGCAATACTACTATCCCAGTCCGTCGTTCTGACATTTTTTCCACGTCCGAAAATAACCAGAATACTGTGGAAATCCACGTAGTCCAGGGCGAACGGGAAATGGCAGCAAACAATAAGTCTTTAGGACGTTTCAAGCTGTATGGCATTCCACCAGCGCCACGAGGAATTCCCCAGGTTCAGGTGTCATTTGATATTGATGCTAACGGGATTTTACAGGTAACAGCCTTAGATAGAACTACTGGGCGAGAACAGAGTATCACTATTCAAGGCGCTTCCACCTTGAACGAGTCAGAAGTGAATCGAATGATTCAGGATGCTCAGAAATACGCCGATGTTGATCGCGAACGTAAAGAACGGGTAGAAAAGCGGACTCGTTCAGAGGCGTTGATTTTCCAAGCAGAACGACAGCTTAGAGAAGTAGCACTAGAATTTGGTATGCAGTTTGCCCGAAACCGCCGCCAAAGAATTGATAATATTTGTCGAGACTTAAAAGAGAGTCTTAAGGAAAATAGCGATCGCGGTATTGACCAAGCCTACGCCGATTTGCAAGATGCTCTCTATGAGCTAAATCGGGAGGTCAGGGAAACTTATGCTGAAGATGAAGATGACGACTTGTTTGGTACAATCCGTGACATCTTTACTGGTGATAAAGATAAAGAACGCGACTTTCCCAGAGATACATATCGGGAACGCGACTCATACAGTAAGGATTATGGCAGAGATTACGGTAAAGACTATGGCAGAGACTATAGCCGAGACAGTCGTTCCTCATACGAAAGCCAAAGCCGTCCGCCACGCAAATCCCGTCCCAGCTACCAAGATAACTGGGATGATGAAGAAGACAATGATTGGTTGTAATACTCCTAATAAAAGTGAGGAGTTAAAAATTAAATCTTTCAACTCCTAACTCCTGTACAGACGCGATTAATCGCGTCTCTACTCTTAATTAAGCCAAAATCTAAAATTTAAACAACTAACTATGCAAAATTTGCCGAACTTTCGAGATTACTACGAGATTTTGGGAGTATCTAAAGACGCCTCTGGCGAGGAAATTAAAAAAGTTTATCGGCGGTTAGCAAGGCAATATCACCCCGATCTCAATCCGGGTAACAAAGAATCGGAGGAAAAATTCAAGGATATCGGCGAGGCTTATGAAGTCCTTTCAGACTCAGCCAAGCGATCGCAATACGACCAGTTTAGCCGCTACTGGAAGCAAAAAGGCTTTGCGGGCAATAAACAAGCGCCAAAAGCTAAAACCTGGCAGAGTAACCCTAGCGATCGCAACGGCAATCAGGATGTAGATCCAAGCCAATTCTCTGATTTTGAAAGCTTTATTAATCAAGTTATCGGTGTCAAAAATAAGGGTGGCGCAAGTAAGTCCAATAATGGCAATACTACTAGCGATCCGTTTCGTTCCCCCAGAACAAAAGTTGCCTACACCGTTAACACTCCACCTCGCACTACCCGCCGGGATATAGAAGCCAGATTAACGCTTCCACTAGAAAAAGCTTATCAAGGTGGTAACGAACGCATTCGTTTGGAAGATGGGCGATCGCTAGAAGTTAATATGCCACCAGGTATGGTAACAGGTCAAACCATCCGTTTACGGAACCAAGGCGTTGGTGGTGGTGATTTATACTTGAAAATTACCGTTAATCCTCATCCATTATTTAAGCTAGATGGTTTAAATATCCTCTGCCAAGTACCAGTTACTCCCACTGAGGCAGTTTTGGGAGGACAGGTAGAAGCACCAACTTTGGATGGCCCTGTAAAAATGACCATCCCTCAAGGAGTTAGGTCTGGTCAAAAATTCCGGCTAGGAAATAAAGGCTATCCCAGCGATGACGGTAAACGTGGCGATCAATTAGTGGAAATTCAAATAGTTACCCCGAAAAATATTAGTGAAGAAGAACGAGAACTGTACGAAAAGTTACGGCAAATTGAAACCTTTAAACCCCGTGCTGATTTACTGAGTTAAAGATGAAGCCAATGCTGTTGAAGATGAAGCGATCGCACAATTAAAGGCTATTATCTCAGGTTGACTTAAAATAGGTCAAATCTAGCTTATTTTCCAGTGGATGTCAGCAGAAATTAAATTTCGTCACTACTTTGTTGACGAAGCAGGTGATCTTACATTCTTCGATAAAAAGGGACGCATCATCGTAGGTCAACCTGGAGCATCTAAATTTTTCATGGTTGGTGTTGCTCAAATTTCTGATCCAGAACAAGTTACCTGGGAACTGAATGCACTCCGCGCCAGCTTGATGACTCATCCTCGCTTCAAAAATATTCCCTCCATGCAACCTGAAGCGAAAAAGACTGCGATTACCTTTCACGCCAAGGACGACCATCCCGAAATTCGTGAAAAGGTTTTTGAACTGATGCAGTCTTTCGATATCAAAGTTCTCATTGCAATTCGGAGTAAAGCTGATATGGCAGAATCAGCAAAAGCAAACTTTAAGACCTTAGGTACAAAGCTTCAGCAGAACGCAATTTATGACGATCTCATAACACGGGTGTTCAAAAATCTGTTGCATAAAGCAGATGTTATCCATATTGCTATTGCTAGACGCGGTAAGGCAGTACGCGAAGAAGCACTGGAACAAGCTATCAATCAAGCTCAGAAAAACTTTGAGTCTCAATGGAAAATTAGTTCAAATAGTTCAATTATCATTGAGCCTACTTATCCATCTGAGGTTGCTGGTTTACAAGTCATCGACTATTACTTGTGGGCTGTCCAGCGATGTTATGAACGCGACGATGACCAGTTTTTTCTGCCCCTTGCAAACAAATATAGACTCATTATGGACTTGGACGATAATCGCAACAAACCTTATGGAGAATGGTATGGCGATCGCAATATATTAACTCTTGAAAAGCTAAAAGGGGCTAGGTCTAAGTAGAATTTCTACTCGGACACACGGCATGAAGCCGACGTTCGCCCCTCTGAATACTATTGTACAGTATATAAATACAACCATTCAAGTCCTCACCGATAAAAGGCTTGGGCATGATGCCAGAATCTCAGCAGCCATTTTTTCCTCTGTGGAATGGGCAGAGGTTTACAATATTAGAAAAAACTTGATTGCAAGGTGACTCAAACAGCTGTGAATCACAACGGGGCAATGCCACAAAGCAGTAAACCAACTTATTACTCCCTGCTAGGACTGCATCCCTCGGCATCGGTAATGGACATTCGTCGTGCTTATAGGGAATTGAGCAAACGCTATCATCCTGATACTACAGATTTGCCTACTGCGATCGCCACTCTCAAATTTCAGCAAATCAACGAAGCCTACGCAACCCTTAGCCATCCAGAACGCCGATTAAGCTACGATTCCAAAATTGGCTATTCTCGCTTTGCGGTGATTCAACCACCCCCTGACTTGAACCGTCCCGTCTCGCATCATGACTGGTCAAAATCAGCTTATCTCGATCCTAGCGATCGCCCCCTCTCATCTGGCGAAATTTTTGCTTTATTTATGCTGGTGTTAACATTTGTAGGTTGTCTGCTACTAGCAGTTGCCATTGGTTTAACTCGTGGTGAGGCTGCTTTCCAAGCGCCTTTGCTACAGCCAACTTCATCTGTACAACAGCAAATTACTTATCTGTCTCAACTAATTACCCGTATAGTAATTAAAAACTAAAAATTTCCTAATCCAAAATCAAAAATCCCCAATCCCTATGCCTCTTCTTCCCTCTGATACCCCTTTATATAATCATCCACTGCCACAAATTGAGCAGTGGCTAAAAGACCAAGGTTGTCAACAAGACGACACCCAGAGGCATTGCTGGCATGTACAGCGCCCTAGTTGGAAAGCTGAACTATGGCTCGATGTTGAGCAAATCGTAGTGCGATATGTCCAATCTGGGGAAAATGGGCAAGATATCCAACGTTCATTCAAGTATTCTCTTAGTCGGGATGATGTAGAACAAGCGGTGTTTTCTGGGCCATAAAGAATTGCTGAGTACGATCCTCTCCAGTTAACTTTACATCGAGCTACTTAAGCGATCGCAAAGTGATTGCACCCTGAAACCACTCAACAACACCATCTGCCAAGACTCGCGCTAATTTTTTTTGTTCATCGGCGTTGGCTATCCATTCAAATTCTTCGGGGTTGGTCATAAAACCCAGTTCCATTACCACTGATGGTGCTGTAGAGGGACGAGTTAGCGCCAAGTTATTCCAAAACACTCCCATTGATGAACGCCTTAGCTGGTTAACTAGATAATTGTGGAGAAAAACGGCTAGGTTATGGGCTTGGGAATGATACCAAAAAGTTCTAATGCCCTTGGTATTCTCTGCATCTCCGTCATCAGGTACTGCTGTGTAATGTATAGTGAGAGCGATCGCTGGTTGTTGTTGCTCGATCATGGCTTGGCGAACAGACAAAGCTAGTTCTCTGTCATCTTCTCGCGTCATCACTACTAACGCGCCTCTTAAAACCAGTTCATCACGCAGCAACTTAGATACTGTCAGGCTGACATCTTTAGCTAAGTATCCTGTTGGCCCAGCCACGCCAGTTTCTTGCCCTCCATGTCCTGGGTTAACTAAAATCTTGATCCCAGATAATGGTTGTAATTGTACCTGTGCAAAAGCTGGTGAAGAAATGAATATGCAACTGATCGCTAAACCTAAAATTGGTTTCACTGATATAGACTCCTATATGAAATCAGCTTGCACTGCTATGTATAAAATGAACAATCGGGAAAAGCTTTTTGTTTTACTGAAAGTAGGTATAGCTCACAAAAACGCCCATCCAAAGCGTAGACGCGTAGCGGCTTGTCGATAGACATCGCTTACAATTAAAGTTACTCCTACTTTGACAAAAATCTATGCAAATCGTTCTGCCACCTGAAGTAGAAGCCCTAGTTCAACGCCAAATCACTAGCGGTAAGTATCAGAACGCGATCGCAGTTATTCTTGCAGGCATAAAACTCCTGGAACAGCAAGAAGACATCTATCAAGGACGACTACAAGACTTGCAACAAGAAGCGCGTATTGGGTGGGAAGCATCCGCGCAGGGCGAAGTTGTTGATGGTTCAGCTGCAATGGCTCAAATTCGCGCCAATGTGCGATCGCGCTACGGTGTTTCAGACGAAGCATGACACCACAATTTCGCCTTACCAAACCCGCAATTCAAGACATTGAGCAGATAGCGGATTACATTGCTAGACAATCTGGCTTGGCTCAGTCTGAGGATTTTTTAAGTAAGCTGGACGCGAAATTTGCCCAAATTGCTCAGTTCCCTCGTCTCGGACGACAGCGTGATGAAATTTTACCTGGTATCCGTAGCCTCTCAATAGACAATTACCTCATCCTCTACATGCCCATAGTGCAAGATGTGGAGATTTTTCGTGTTGTCAGTGGTTATCGAGATATCAAAGCCCTATTTCACGACTCTGATTCTTGATTTACACTTTTCCAAATCGCCGTTCGCGTTGTTGGTAAGCACATAAGGCGCGGTGAAACTCAGCCCGGTCAAAATCGGGCCAAAGAGCATCAGTGATGTAAATTTCTCCATAAGCCATTTGCCAGAGAAGGAAATTTGAGAGGCGCATTTCTCCACTGGTGCGAATTAACAAATCGGGGTCACTAACTCCTGCTGTGTACAAGTGGCTCTCAAACACCTGTTCATCAATTTCATTGGGTTGTAGCAGACCTTGTTGAACTTGTTTTGCGATCGCTTGACAAGCTTGTAATATCTCCTGCCGTCCGCCATAATTAGTAGCTACTGAAAATCGGATACCCCGATTATCCTTAGTTTCTTCCATTGAACGGGATATTTCTTGTTGGAGCGATCGCGGCAAGTCCTGCAAATTTCCCACAAACTTAATTTGAACATTCTCTTCGACCATTTCCCGCAATTCTTGGCGTAAAACTCTTTGAAACAGAGTCATCAAAAAATCCACCTCTTCCTGCGGTCTTTTCCAGTTTTCCGTTGAGAAAGCATAAGCTGTGAGCGCTTGAATTCCCCAATCTTGACAACAGCGAAGTAAATCTTTGAGAGAATCTACCCCTCGCTTATGACCCATAATCCGAGGTAGACCCTGACGTTTAGCCCATCGACCATTGCCATCCATAATCACTGCAACGTGCTGGGGCAATAGTTCTCGTTTTAAGTCAGTAGGCAAATCTTGCAGTTTAGTTTGTTGTGCTGTCATTTTTTATCTCGAGAAGCGGTCGATGGTAATCCGAGTAAACGTGAACCCAATGCTAGTGCCTTCCTACCTATCCGATGAACAAAACTTAACAGACCAGGAGCAACAGCTTCCCTATCCACGGTTGGGGACAAAAGAGCCTCTAATGACTCTTTCAACTTCCTAATCGTTAGTGGTCTATTTAGGGTTCCCCGTTCCGCTAAGGAAATAGAACCCGTTTCTTCAGATACAACGACACAAATGCAATTTTCGACCCGCTCAGTAATTCCCATTGCCGCCCGGTGGCGTGTTCCCAACTGGCGCGAGGCTGTGCGTCCCGAAAGTGGTAAGATTATACCCGATGATATGATTCGTGAACCACGAATTAATGTCGCTCCATCGTGTAACAAAGTTTTCGGCTGAAAAATTGTCTGGATTAGTTCTTTAGAAACCTCCGCATTTAGCTTTACTCCTGGCACAGAGAAATCTCGCTCATCAATTGGCCCTGTGGTTTCCACAATTAGTAAAGCTCCAATGCGGTTTTTTGACAATTCTTTAACAGCCTCAACAATTTCATCAATTACACTATCAGATTTGGGAATTGCCAGCCGATCGGGTTGAAATAGCTGGCGGAATTCGCCACGCCCCAATTGTTCTAAAAACCGTCGAAACTCTGACTGTAAAGCAACTGCCATCGCTACAGCACAACCAATTACCAATTTTTCTAGTACAAAACTGAGCAGAGGTAGTCCTAGTCTGCCACTTAGTGCTGAGGCTAGCATTAAGATAATGAATCCTCGCACCATCCACAGTGTCCGGCGCTCACTAATAATAACTAGTATCATGTAAGTCAGCGCCAGCACTAACACAATATCCAGAGTCCCAAGTAGCAAGGACTGTGACCATCCCAGGTTTATCAGCCATTGCTTCCACCAATCTCTCATGACATCTGGATTACACTTTTGCCTCTAATTACATTTGGTCATTAGTCATTAGTCATTGGTCACTAGTTCCTGGCTAATGACTAATGACCAAGGACTAATGACTACATTTTCAGTCTTTCTGGTAGGCGATCTTGCCGAATTAAATCTTGATAAGTTTCACGTTGCAAAATTAAATTTGCTTCGCCATTCGCCACTACAACTGCTGCCGGTCGGGGCAAGCGGTTGTAGTTAGATGCCATACTGTAATTGTACGCACCAGTTCCCATAACTACGAGAATATCTCCTGGTTCAGTCTTTGGGAGTAGAGCATTTTTAATCAGAATATCTCCTGATTCACAATGTTTACCAGCAATTGTGACTGTTTCGGTTAAAGGAGAAGACATTTTATTGGCAACAACTGCCCGATAAACTGATTGATAAGTAATCGGGCGGGGATTATCAGACATTCCCCCATCGATCGCTACGTAGGTACGAATTTCTGGGATAACTTTGGATGATCCAATAGTATAGGCAGTGACGCAAGCTGTAGCAACTAGCGATCGCCCCGGTTCACACAGTAACTTCGGCAAAGGCAGATTTTCAGCTGCACAAGCTTCTTGGATCACTTCACAAATCGGCTTCACCCACTCTTCAATGCTAGGGGGATCGTCTGATTCTATATACTTAATCCCTAAACCACCGCCGACATTTAACTCTGTCAAATGTAAACCATACTTCGCCGCATCACGTAACCACTTTACCATCAAAGCTGCTAAATCTCGATGCGGTTGGCGTTCAAAAATTTGGGAACCAATATGAGCATGTAACCCTACGCAGTTAAGGAAAGACTTTTTGCTGACAAAAGTAAATAATTCCTCTAACTCATTTGGATCAAAGCCAAATTTACTATCTAGTTGCCCCGTGCGGATATACTCATGTGTGTGACATTCAATACCCGGAGTCAAGCGCAACAAGAATCGAGGCTGTACGGTGGTTGAATTTGCACTTTCAACAATTTCTACCAAAGTGCGTAACTCGTGCCAGTTATCCACGACAATAGTGCAACCGACTTCAGTGGCAAAAATCAGTTCTTCACGAGATTTATTGTTGTTATGAAGATAGATTTTCTCAGGATTTACACCTGCTTGCAGCGCGGTGTAAAGTTCACCGCCTGATGCAACATCAATTCCTAAACCTTCTGATGCTGCGATCGCACAAACTGCTAAACAATTCCAAGCTTTTGAGGCGTACAATACTTGAGATTCACCCTTGTAGTATTGCTTAAAAGCATCTCGATATTGCTGACAAGCCGAACGCAGGGTTTCTTCATCTAAAATATATAAAGGTGAACCAAACTGCTCAACTAAGGTTGTAACATCACACCCACCAATTTTCAGGGAGTCATGATTATGGACTCTAGCAGTTAAGGGTAAAAGTTCCTGATTGGGCGATGGATTTGCCTTGGTGTCGTGCCTTTGAGGTAAATATTGACTTCCAGAATGTTGAACCCCAGTGGGGTGAGTCGATACCATAACTATAAAAATTTTCCTTGTTCAAATTACGGGCTTTGAATTTGTCTCCCGATTCCCAGTGTACAAAGGGTTTGTAACGTTATTCAATAAATGTGATCTCATTAGACTTAGAAATTAAATTACTGACATTAGAAAATCTCAGTGCTATTCTGGAACTCGATCAAGCTTGTTTTGGCGGACTTTGGACTCTGGACGGCTACAAACGAGAATTGGATAGTCCCAACAGCGATTTACTCGGTTTATTTTCTCCCTCCTCCAGCACAAGTTTGCTAGGAATGGGTTGCTTTTGGTCAATTTTAGATGAAGCTCACATTACAATTTTGGCGGTTCATCCTCAATATCACCGTCAAGGAATGGGTGCGGCTTTATTATATTCACTCATTAAGACAGCTTGCGATCGCAAAATGGAGCGAGCTACCCTCGAAGTCCGAGCTTCTAACTTGGCGGCAATATCTTTATATCAAAAATTTGGCTTCAAAACAGCTGGGCGGCGGCGGCGTTACTACCAAGATAACGATGAGGATGCTCTAATCCTTTGGCTCCCAGATTTACAACAGCGCAAATTTCAAGCAACTTTAGACCAATGGTATTCCATTGTTAGCGATCGCCTCGAAAAATCCTCTTGGCACTTGCTTTTTAAGTAAGTAGGTAGGCGAGAAAATTTATAACTATTGTGATTGCGAACAAAGCCAAGAGAAGTGAAGCAATCGGAAGGGTTTGTAAATTTTTATATTTTGTTATATGGTTAGGTTTATTTGTGCCTTACATGAGTTGGGCATGATTAATTTTGAATTATTGGGGCTTGCGATCGGCTTCAGCAAAAAAATGTAACTTTGTCGTATTTATTTTATTTAAATATCTTATCTAAAAAACGTTTCCTATAATCAAAGTATATATTAAATCTTTTTACTTGATATTAAAAAATATATATGTTAAATATAAATGTTTGGGATTGAGTGAATAAACTCTCAATGTAAGCAGTGAACTGTTTGTAATAAATCCCAAAAAGGCTGGTGAACTAAAGCTCCTCAGTACACTAGCCAGATAAAAGTAGTCAATAGTTAACAATTAGCCCATCAACTCAAGTCATAGCTTCAGGATGTCTATAATCTGTTATACAGGCATCCAAAAGCTTTGCCTGTGCTAAAATCAGCATACCGGCACGACCGCAGATGATGGGATAAAGCCATGTTTGAGCGCTTCACTGAAAAAGCCATTAAGGTAATCATGCTGGCCCAAGAAGAGGCCCGCCGTTTAGGTCACAACTTTGTTGGAACCGAGCAGATCCTCTTGGGTCTGATTGGCGAAGGCACTGGGGTGGCTGCAAAGGTGCTGAAATCAATGGGCGTCAATCTCAAAGATGCCCGAATTGAAGTTGAAAAAATTATAGGACGGGGATCAGGCTTTGTTGCTGTGGAAATTCCCTTTACGCCACGGGCAAAGCGAGTTTTAGAACTCTCCTTGGAAGAAGCACGCCAACTGGGGCATAACTACATTGGCACCGAGCATCTGCTGTTGGGCCTAATCCGCGAAGGGGAAGGCGTCGCAGCCAGGGTGCTAGAAAACCTCGGTGTGGATCTATCTAAGGTAAGAACCCAAGTCATCCGCATGTTGGGAGAAACTGCCGAAGTTTCACCAGGCGGTTCATCCGGGCGCACAAAAACCCCGACTCTGGATGAATTTGGCTCAAACCTGACTCAGATGGCAATAGACAATAAGCTCGATCCAGTGGTGGGACGCGCTAAAGAAATTGAGCGAGTGATCCAGATATTGGGTCGCCGAACAAAAAATAACCCAGTGCTGATTGGGGAACCAGGGGTTGGTAAAACAGCGATCGCTGAAGGTTTAGCTTCACGCATTGCCACCAAAGATGTCCCTGACATCCTCGAAGATAAACGCGTCGTCACCTTGGATATTGGTTTGCTCGTAGCAGGAACCAAGTACCGGGGTGAATTTGAAGAACGCTTGAAAAAAATCATGGATGAAATCCGCTCGGCGGGTAATGTCATTCTCGTGATTGATGAGGTACACACCTTAATTGGTGCGGGTGCAGCAGAAGGTGCTATTGACGCAGCAAATATCCTCAAGCCAGCTTTGGCCAGAGGTGAGTTGCAGTGTATCGGTGCTACAACCCTAGATGAGTACCGGAAGCACATCGAGCGAGATGCAGCGCTAGAGCGACGTTTCCAACCAGTAATGGTTGGCGAACCTACAGTTGATGAAACAATTGAAATTTTATATGGTTTGCGCGAACGCTACGAGCAACACCACAAACTGAAAATTTCCGACGAAGCATTGGTAGCGGCGGCGAAATTATCAGACCGTTACATTAGCGATCGCTACCTCCCAGATAAAGCCATCGACTTAGTTGATGAAGCTGGTTCTAGGGTGCGCTTGATTAACTCCCAACTGCCACCCGCAGCCAAAGAGTTAGATAAAGAACTGCGTCAGATATTAAAAGAAAAAGATGACGCGGTGCGTTCTCAAGACTTTGACAAAGCTGGAGAATTGCGTGATCGCGAAATGGAAATCAAAGCTGAAATCCGAGCGATCGCTCAAAGCAAGACCAATGCAACAGGCACAGAAGGTGAAGAACCTGTAGTTACAGAAGAAGACATTGCTCACATTGTCGCTTCCTGGACTGGAGTACCGGTGAACAAACTCACCGAATCTGAATCTGAAAAGCTGCTGCACATGGAAGACACCTTGCATCAGCGTTTAATTGGTCAAGACGAAGCTGTGAAAGCAGTTTCACGAGCAATTCGCCGCGCTCGTGTTGGTTTGAAAAATCCCAATAGACCCATAGCTAGCTTTGTCTTCTCTGGGCCTACTGGTGTAGGTAAAACCGAGTTGGCGAAGTCCTTAGCTGCTTACTTCTTCGGTTCCGAAGAAGCGATGATCCGCTTAGATATGTCCGAATACATGGAGCGTCACACCGTCAGCAAGCTGATTGGTTCCCCTCCAGGTTATGTTGGCTATAACGAAGGTGGTCAGCTAACTGAAGCCGTGCGGCGGCGTCCTTACACCGTGGTGTTGTTCGACGAAATCGAAAAAGCCCACCCCGATGTATTCAACATGCTGCTGCAAATTTTGGAAGACGGTCGGTTAACTGATGCCAAAGGTCGCACGGTAGACTTCAAGAACACCTTGCTGATTTTAACTTCCAATATTGGTTCTAAGGTAATTGAAAAAGGCGGTAGCGGTATCGGCTTTGAATTCTCCGAAGATGCCAGCGAGTCAACTTACAACCGGATTCGCTCTTTGGTGAACGAAGAACTCAAGCAGTACTTCCGTCCAGAGTTCCTCAACCGACTCGATGAAATTATCGTCTTCCGTCAGTTGAACAAGCCGGAAGTGACCCAAATCGCCGAAATTATGCTCAAGGAAGTATTTGGTCGTCTGACGGAAAAAGGTATCACCTTAGAAGTCACAGACCGCTTCAAGGATCGTTTGATCACTGAAGGTTACAGTCCCAGCTACGGCGCAAGGCCATTACGTCGGGCAATTATGCGCCTGTTAGAAGATAGCCTAGCAGAAGAAATTCTGTCTGGTCGTATCAAGGATGGCGATACAGCCCTTGTTGATGTGGATGAAAATGGCGTTGTGCAAGTTAGTTCTCAACAGCGTCGGGAATTGTTACCCCAAGGTGTTGAGTAAGATTTAGGGTTTGGGATTTAAGTCTCAAATAGAAAATTAGAAAACGGTAGAGTATTAATTGCTCTACCGTTTTTTATTCACTGAATATTCATTAACTGCTTCAAATTTGGATCTAGTAGCATTTGGTCTGCGGTAGTATATCGTTCACTAAATCGCCTTGTATTATAGCTTGGTAGTAGAATTAGGATACAAAATGAACAAAGGGCAAGAACGTGCAAAGCATACTTTTAAGCCGCGAAGAAGTTGGACGACGTGCGAAAGAATTATATGAAAATAGCATTCGTCAACAAGTGGAACGAGAAGAAAACATCGGTAAAATGGTGATTATCGATATAGAAACAGGTGAATATGGAATTAATAAAACAGGCTTAGAATCGGCACGATATTTACGTAATAAACGTCCATTTGCTCAACTTTTTGGTATTCGCATTGGTTATAAAGTCGCTGTTTCCTTCAGTGGTGACATGGAGCGCGATTATCGGTGATTTATAGTCTAGCTTTATCGTTACCATGTTAACTTAATCTGATAAGCACTAAAAGGTGTTCTAAGTTATGACCTTCAGTGATGTAGTTGAAGCAATTAAAAGCCTTTCCAGCGAAGAAAAGTTAGAAATTCAACTGTTATTGCAGCAGTATCTACGAGAAGAAAGGCGTGAAGAGATTTATCAAAATTTTCAGACGGCGCAAGTAGAACAGCAAAATAGTGAACTAAAGTTTTCCTCAAATATGGATGAACTGAGACAACTGATAGAAGAGTGATGATTAAAGTAAGTTTCAGTTCTTCATTTCAACGTGCTTTTAAAAAGCGAATTCAAAGGAATGTAGATTTAGAAGCACGATTTTGGCAAAAGTTGGAGCAGTTTACAGCAGATCCATTTGACCAGGGTTTGAAAACTCACAAATTGTCAGGTAAGCTTAAAGACTTATGGAGTTTTAGTGTAGATTATGACGAAAGAGTAGTTTTTTACTTTACAGATGATGGGGATGTTGTGTTTGTAGATATTGGTAGTCACGATGATGTTTACTAGGTAAAATCTATTAATAAGCAGAGAAAAATCAATATTTAAAAAACGGTAGAAGACAAAACTTATCTACCGTTTTTTTGTTGTCTATCAATACGACAAAAACACAAACAGCAGATGAATCTAACCTTATTTCTTCTATAATTTTTGCTTCGCTGTTAATTATGCTCTGTCTGCGGGAAAACTGAGAATAGGTGCTTAAGTCGCTGCAAACAGTTGAGTAAGAGTAAAGCAGAGAGTATGGATAATAATTTACAGATTGACAATGTTCAAAGCTTTGTCAAAGCAATTGGCGATAACGATAAATTTTGGAGACTGCTGCATAAAAAAGAAGTTAGTCGCCTTAAAGAAGAAGTTAAATATAAAGATCAAAAACGAAACATATCAGGAGTAAAATATTATACTCAGGGAAAAGTTTACGCAGTACATGAACTAGAAACATCAGAAATGTCAATCGAGGTAGAATATAGAGATGGATTAATTTTTAGATATAAAAAAGAACAATTTATTAGGAAATTTAGCAATATCTCACCTCCTATTTCTCGTCAAGAAATTTTTGAATTAGTCCGAAGTGAGCAAGAAGCAAAAGATGCACAAAAATGGAAAGCAGAAAAACAGATTTTACTTGAAAAAGTAAAAAACCAGTTTGAGCAAAATTTCCTTAATGTTGATAACTTCTATCAAGCTGAATGTACTGAATACATATCATTTCAAGAGTACCAAACTGAAAAGTTAAATTATGTGCAATCTTGGGTACAAAACAACTTGAATTCCACACCTGACCTTGAGCAAAACGGCACTTACGCAATAAGAGACTTGCTCAATGCTGAAGGCTATCGCTGGAGGACAATTGGATGGTCAGCTTGGTGTTGTACCTATCCTGCTCAGGATTTCTCAATACAACAATATTTTGATAACGCTCAGTGGATTTCTCACGCTTGTGGAATCGAGGTGCGATTTTATGATGATTTAGAGAATATGCTAGCAAAGTATCATGTTGACTCTGGACAATTTATCCCGGTGATTAATAATCTTTCTGAAGTCCATTTAAATATAAACCCTTGGTAAAAGTTGGAGCATTTTATTGAGAGTTAAGATGCACCAACAAAGATGCGATCGTTTTTCGCATCTGATTTCAGGTATCGTTCACCGGAATGATTAGAGGATATGACCGTTATGGGATGTTTATTGATGAACCAATAGGTTATAGAATCAGTCCAGATGGTAGCCGTATTCTACTTTACTATGGGGAGATAAAAATCAATGCAGACGACCAATACCACGTCATCCTCTGCACAAGACCGAGTGAAGAATAACTGGGAATTTACACAAGTATGGATAGATCCCATGTTATCGCCTCCATATATTCTTTTATTGCTTTGCGACAGTGAAGATAACTGTCAAGTTTATGATCCGGCGCAGGGTTATAAAATTGTATTTTCTAGTAATGACTATAATGCAGCCAAGTTATGGTTACTAGAAGATGAGTATGAACCAATTGAAGGTAGGCTTTTAGCTACTGCGTTAGTTTAAGTTACTAAAGAGTTTTTAGATAATATGATTGAGACACTTCCGTAAATCACAAACACCGACTAAGGTCAGTAGCTACTCGTCAATTAGCCATCCACGCTCTATGCCGTGTTCAATTCCGCCAGTCCAATCCATTTTCAGATGCTTCCGCACTTTATAGAATAGATGTTGAACTACAACTGGATTAATTGAATTTTTAACATATTTTTCTTCATATCTAAATTCTCGGTCAGTGTTTTTTTGCTGACGTAGTACGTAAATTTGGTCAACCTTGTACTTGCGAAGATTGACATCACTGGTCAGCTTGATCCACTCCATAAGTACAACATATAAACTGTTTGGATTTCTTGCCTTTAAGTCCTCTGCTGCTCGTGATGAACCTTCGAGCATAGTTTTATCCAGATATGTCTTACATTCAATTGCAACAACTGGAATATCGAAAATATGCGTTTCGGTGTTTCCTGTAACTGTAACTTCAGAGTAGTTTTCCGGTTCCTCTTTAAGAAGTGGGAGTATTTCACCAGGATTTTCATCTTTCTCCGGTGGGGTTGCTGCTTCAAATGATACTTGAATAGTGGCTCCAATTACAAAGTCATGATCTTTCTTTTCAATACGTGCATACGGTCGCTTCAGCATCTCAGAGTATTTTGGCGGCACAAAGAAAATATCTTTGAACGTATGTGATTTGCCGATGAGAGCATTTTCTCCAAAGTCTCTGACTAAATCTTTAAACAGATAATAGAGAAATTCCTCCAGCACGCTAGAGTGAAGATTCGATCTAGAATCAAACTTCTCAGCATAGTGCTGCTGATCTAAAAAATCCTTATATTTTGATAGAAGTTCTACCCTAGTAGCAATAATTGCGTCATCTTGAGCAGTAGGTGTTGATGTCGGCCCAACTAATTCGAGATTAGCTGAACGCCACGTATCATACTCAGTTCTAATTTCAGTGAGATATTTTTTACTATCAACATCTCTGTATTTTGTCCGGTGATTCTCCTTTTGTTCAAGATTAGAGCCGTGAACTAAAGGGTTCCGATCGCTTTTGGGCATAGCTCTAATTTCTCTTGAAGATGAAGTGCGATCGCTTTAGCAAGAATAGGTGGTACAGCATTACCTACCTGATTGTACTGGCAAAGAAACTTCTCGTCGAATCTCTCTTCTCGATGTAATAATTTGTGAGATACAACAGTCTTCTTCCCTAGAAAACGATAAGTGTCAGGAAAAGATTGAAGACGTGCCCCTTCACGGGCTGTCAAATTGCGATGCTGAAAAGGATGAAGAAAATTAGCGTAAAATGAAGCTGCTATTGTATGTGATGGTTTATATGGATTTAAACGTCGGTTATTTTGGTCATAATTTATCTCAGATAACTCACCATTTCCACTACGCCGTCTAGCCCCATGTTCTTTTGGTGCGTCTGAACTTGATTCACCCCATTTAATATGTTTGAAGCGTTCTACAAGTCTCTGGGAATGATCCATTGCAACATGATTGTAAAGTGTTTTACTGTCATTTCTAATCCAGCGTTGATAGTTATTGAGAGGTTCTGAAATATAAGGTTGTTCTTCTTCACCTTCACGTGCATTCAGTGGTGGTAAATCTGATATAGCATCCCACAAGCTTATGGCAGGAAGTAGACCCATGCAGGCAAATATTGATAATTGAGAGCTATTTATATGCAATAAATCTAAGGAGTGTGTTTTTGGAGGAGTACCTAATTCTTTTCCTGTTTTATTCCCAACAATAAAAATACGCTCCCTAATTTGTGGCACACCATATTCAGCAGCATTTAATGACCAGACTTCTACAAAATATCCGAGATTTTTAAAAGTTTCTTTAATGATATCTGTTACTTTTCTACTTTCAATATTTTTGCGCGAAAGTAAACCTTTAACATTTTCCATTACAAAAGCTTTAGGTTCGAGAAAACATATCCACTCAGCAAAGTTAATAAATAGACTATTTCTAGGGTCTTTAGGATCTTTTTGTGCTGGCCCGGCAATACTAAAGCCTTGACATGGAGGCCCACCAATAACAATATCCGGCTTGAAGGGACAGATATCCTTAACGCTACTTGCAGTGTTTAAATAACGAATATCCTGTTGAATAACTGTCATATTAGGGCGGTTATGGCGCAACGTATCACAAGCCCAGGCATCAATCTCAACGGATAAAGGAACAGAGAAACCTGCCATCTCAAAACCTAGACCAAAACCGCCAGCCCCAGCAAACAAATCAATAGTGATAGGTCGTGCTGTTAGCATAGACTCTTAATGTGGTTACTCATCTGTTTACCTTCTAAACACTCTAAGATCATACGTTTGTATCGCTTTGTCAACCTGCCACATAGTTGTTTTAGTCAAAGTATCCTGGCTATAAGTAATTTTTAGTATTCTGGCATTTTGAGCGATCGCACCATATAAACGCCTTTTTTAAAAAGTCACCAAACTTCCATTGCATAATCTGGGGTAAAATACCGCCTTACAGCCTTTGAGATGATTATCCCGATTTTATATGCGTCTATTCCGAGAAAAAGAATGCTTATTTAGCCTACTGGTAATATCTCTAGTTTTATGGCTGATATTTTTGGGAAATTCCCCTTTACGAGATTGGGATGAAGGTACTGTGGCACAGGTTGCCCGTGAAATTTGGCGTGCCCCACTTGGTTCAATGCGTTGGCTTTTCCCCACCTTGGGAGGTGAACCTTATCATAATAAGCCACCCCTGATGCACTTACTAATTGCCTGGAGTTACTCCATCGGAGGGGTGAATGAGTGGACAACACGTTTACCGGGTGCAGTGTTAACTGCCTTGGGAGTGCCTTTACTGTTCTTGGTGGGATGTTTGCTGTTTAAACAAAGTTTACCAGCTCTGTTTGCCGCTTTAGTTTACCTGACGATGTTGCCTGTGGTGCGTCACGGACGGTTAGCAATGCTAGATGGTGCAACTATTACCTTTTTTTTGCTGTTGTTGTTTTGTTTGTTAAAAGCGCGTCAAAATCGTCTGTATGCTCTCGGTGTGGGATTTTGTCTAGGGTTAATCACTCTCACTAAAGGGATGATGGTTTTGCCGCTAGGAGCGATCGCTCTTTTATTTCTCATTGCAGATCGGCAGTTTGCTTTGTTAACCAGCCCCTATTTATTAGTAGGACTGTTTTTAGGAAATATACCTGCGATCGCTTGGTTTGCTGCTCAATGGCAATATTATGGGGGAAATTTCTTCCAAGTTAACTTTCAAGCACAAACTTTTGCTCGCCTTACACAATCTGTTGAAGGTCATAGTGGCCCTCCCTGGTACTATTTAATTGAGATAATTAAGTATAGTTGTCCTTGGTTATTGTTCTTGCCTGGAGGTTTTTATCTAGCTTGGAAAAAACGTCAAACAACCTGGGGTCTCCTAGTAATTATTGGCACAATTGTTTATTTATTAACTATCTCTTTAATGAGAACTAAGCTGCCGTGGTATGTTATGCCTGTATATCCCTTTTTAGCTTTAGCAATTGGTGCTAAACTTAGCGAAATTTGGCAGGATGACCATTTTAAAGGACGAAGTTTGACAATATTTCTGGCTATTATTTCTATTGCTGGTTTAGGAGGTTGTGTTTACTTTTTTATTAAAAAAGAACCTATTTTAATAGTCATGAGTATTGTTTTAGCAATAAGTATGGGCATCGCAGCATGGCTAGTTAAACAGCGCGATCGCAACTTTATTCCAGTGTTATTTTCTGGGATGTACTTAGTTTTAGTACTGTTGATGAGTTCGCAATCATGGATTTGGGAATTAAATGAAGCTTTCCCAGTTAAACCAGTCGCGGACTTAATTCGAGCAAATGTTCCACCAGGAAAAGAAATTTACACTTCTTTTGCTTATAATCGTCCGAGCTTGGACTTTTATAGCGATCACAAGGTAACTGCTGCGACTGTGCCAATTTTACAACAAATGTTATCTAAGAAATCTTATTTGCTATTAGACGATGCGGCTTTACAGCAAATCGATTTAACTGGTAGTAAAATCATAGGAACAGCTAAAGGATTTACACTGATTTCACCATAAGTTAAACATCTGGATATCTTAGAAAGTAAAAGGCAAAGAGAAATTTGATTTCTTTACTACGAGCCTTCGTTCGTTACTTGAACTGTGAATTGACTAGATTGCGCTAGATAGATACCCGCTAAAACTACGGCAAAAGTTACCCAGTCAAACAAACCTACCTGTTCTGAAAAAATGAACCAAGCAAAAATCGAAGACAGGACTGGATTGAGAAGAAGGGTAACGGCGACGATGCCTGATGAGAGTCTGCTGAGACTATAAGTTATAAGTCCTTGACCCAACACTTGGCAGAAGAGAGCTTGAAAAATGATGAAAAACCACCCCATCCAAGAATAGGGAAATAATCTCTCTTCGATGAATGGGAGGATAGGCAAGAGAAACATTGTAGTCACACCACAACGCCAGAGCATTATAGTTGCGGTAGTAAATCGGGTTTGGAGTTGTTCTATCAGCAGCAAATAGGTGGCAATAAAAATCGCGGTTAAAAATGCTAGCGCATCACCAAGTATTTGGTCAGTTGCAAATTGCATCTTATGAAATTCAAAGGCGATCGCTCCTAAAAGCGCTATGACCATACCAATGACAAATCTGTTATCGAAGCGCCGACCTAATAACAAATACCCAGCCGCAGCAACAAATAAGGGGTTCAAATTAGACAGTAAAGCCACGTTAGCAACGCTAGTTTGACTTAGCGACCAAGCCCACAACAATAGGGAGGTAGTTGCAGCACTTCCCATTGCTAATAACAGCCACACGTCCTGTTTTGTAAAAGGCTTTTGTTCTATAGGTTGATGATCAGATTGTTGGCGGCGCAAAGCTTCAAATCCATTCCACAAACCAAAGACGACTGCGGCGATCCAACTGCGATGAAATCCCACAGCATTTGCACCAATTTCTTGTTGACACAATTTTGCCAGAGATGGTGCTAAAGATATGGGAATTAGGGCAACAAATAATGAGATAGCTCCTAATAAAGCTGGTGTTTCGGAGAATTGTTGCTTTAGTAATGACAGTTTTAGCGTCATACTTTTAACGAAAGTGTTAATTATAGTTTTGACAGATTCCTGCAACGGCAAATTAAGAGTAGCTTGGCTAGATATGGCTAAGTATAAACCCATTAAAACTACAGCAAAACCTACCCAATTTGAGAAAGTTAATTTTTCTGAAAATATTATAAGAGCGAAAATGCCACCAAATACTGGCTCTAATAGATGCACTAAGGAGACAACCACAGAGGAAAATCTGGCAAGGCTATAAGTCAAAAGCCCATGACCTAAAACTTGGCAAATCAAAGCTAGAGCAATGACCCAAAGCCACCCACTGACTGTAGAGGGGAAAACCTGATCTTGAGTGAACAAAAGTATGGGGAAGATGGCTAAAGCCGCGATCGCACAGATCCATAACTGGATTGTGGCGGGAGAAAATTTGGTTCGTAATTTTTCTACGATTAGCAGGTATGCACCCAAGAAAACCGCAGAAACGATCGCAGCAAACCCCCCTTGAACTTCGCCTGTAGCGATTTGCAGTTCCTCAAATTCAATGGCGATCGCTCCCCCAAGCGCGATGACCATCCCAATCAGGAATTGGCTCTCAAAACGCTCACGAAATAACAGCCACGCCCCTAAACTAGTAAATATTGGCGCGAGGTTATGCAACACGCTAGAAATCGCAACGCTAGTTTGAGTCAGCGACCAAGCCAAAAAGCCTAAAGTAGCAGCCCAAAGAATACCAGCACCTAAAAATAGCAGCAGATCCTGGCTGGTGTAGGTCTGCTGATCTACAGATTTGTCTGAAGAAAATCGTTGCCGTATTGCCTTGTATCCATGCCAGAGCAAGAAAACCACACTAGCCAGCCAAAAGCGATTAAATACAGTGGCATTCGGGCTAAGTTCCATTTCGCTCAATTTCATAAAAATAGAGCCAAAAGAAATTGCACCTACACCTACAAATAATGAAGCGATCGCTATCTTCGTTTGATTGGATACATTCATTCGCAAATTTAAATATATAGGATCAAACTCTCTAACCAACCCAACGCTCTTGGGCAAATCCTACAGCTATTTTGGCTAGTAATGTCACAAAAGCCCCTAATATTAAATATCCTTGGCGAGGATGGCGAGAGAGCAGCACACCAATGGCTATATTTAGAGGCACAATACCGTAGGCGAGACGACTCAAAGAGATAGTACCTCCAGAGGCTAGCAGCAAACCAATACCACAAAACCCGTAAATAACTGTCACTGGCGTTAGTTGCGTGTGTAAGCGCCACAACACATAGCCACCACCCAAGACCATGAACAAGTTAAGTAAGTTATTAATCCACTCTTCATTCGCCAGAATCAACAAAAATAAGACTAAAGCATAAAAACCATAGAATAATTTCAAAGACCTAAAACGTTGACGGAAACGCCATAAAAGATAGCTACTGGCAACAATTACGCTAAACAACAAGAGATACCAGGGGTCTTGAATTCCGCCAGATGGTTTTTGAATCCAACCATATTGCCAATTTTCTGTGCCAACTACAATTTGCATCAGCATATTTAACCAACCCTGCCAATCAAACCCCAGAGTTGGTCGCCATCCCTTCTGTGCTTCGATAAATGCTAAAGGGCTACCAAAATAAATCGCACAATACAAACTGAATAGAAGTATGCCAATAGCAGTAGCAAAACCAGCAATATAGGCAATGGCTGGTCGGCGTTCTTTCCAAGCTGCGATCGCAAATGCTGGAATTAGTGCCATACCTGTAGGACGTGTTGCTGTCGCCATTGCTCCCCAAAGAGCAGTCCAGCCATACTGTTTTTGATCAAATGCCCGCAAAGCCGCCGTACTCAAAAACAAATACAGCCCTTCTGTGTAAATCACCCCCGTAAACATGGAAGATGGATACAAAGAAACCACAGCAGTAGTCCACTGCGCTGCATTGATGTCATAATGCTCTTTGATCCAAAAGTACAAACAGTAAAGCGCTGCGAAAAATGCCAAGTTGTTGACTAACGTACCTGCTAATTCAAAGGGTAAGCCCAACTTCATAAAAACCCAAATGCTGATGGGAAACAGGGGAAAGAAGGCGAGATTATGTTGCTTGCCGTCATTCACAAATTCATATCCAGAAGTAGCGATCGCTCGGTAATGCATACTATCCCATCCATCAACAACCCCCCAGCCAAAATGTGGTACAAATTCTTCTGCTGGTAACGGTAGTTTTGGCGCAACCAGGAACATAACAGTCCAGATGAATATTCGGCTGGCAAGCCATATTGCTGCTGGAAACAGGAAATCATTTTTCCATAAAACTTTTTTTCTAACTATCTGAACTTTAACCATAAGCTTGAGTATTTCAAAAAACTCCTATATGCATCCTTCTACCTATAGCTGCAACACAGCAGTTTATAAGTAATATTCTGCATATTAAATCCTCCACCAACATAATTAGCAAACTGGACAAATTAGCAATTAATTGAAATTATTTCTTATTTGGTTACTTTTGGCAATTTTATCGGAATTTATCTTTAAAAACATAGTATTTATAAATACAAACCTTGTCTAGCTATATGTAAATTGAGCAACTTTAGTACTGTATGGCTAGCAGTCTATTGAGTTGAAATTAACGGATTAGGGCGTAGCAGCGAGGACAGAGGTAAATTTCCCTTCTTTGCGTCTCTACTCGCCGTCGCCAGTGTATCGATTATAGTGATTGCTGTTATTAAAGAGTCCTCAGCAATTTATAGTGGGAGTTGTCTGTAAATCCTTAAGCAATTGTGAAAGCGATTACTCTTGTTGGTTCCACGGGTTCTATTGGTACTCAGACTTTAGATATTGTCACTCAGTACCCAGATCAGTTTCGGATTGTGGGATTGGCAGCTGGGAACAATGTAGAGATGTTGGCTGCTCAAATTCGGCAGTTTCGACCGGAAATAGCAGCCATTTGCTCAGAAGATAAATTACCAGCGCTCAAAGAAGCACTCATTGACCTCGATCCCCAACCGATTTTACTGGCGGGTGAGGCCGGAGTGATAGAAGTCGCTCGCTACGGCGATGCTCAAACGGTTGTAACTGGTATCGTTGGTTGTGCTGGTTTGCTACCTACCATCGCAGCTATTGAAGCTGGTAAAGATATTGCCTTAGCGAACAAAGAAACCCTGATTGCTGGGGCCCCTGTGGTTCTACCCCTAGTTGAAAAACACGGTGTAAAATTACTCCCAGCCGATTCCGAACATTCCGCAATATTTCAATGTCTCCAAGGTGTACCAAAGGGAGGTTTGCGGAAAATTTTACTCACTGCATCTGGTGGGGCTTTCCGAGATTGGGATGTAGAGAAGTTAGCAGATGTAACTGTTGCTGATGCTCTCAAGCATCCTAATTGGTCGATGGGGCGGAAAATCACAGTAGACTCTGCTACTTTGATGAATAAAGGACTAGAAGTAATAGAGGCTCACTTTCTGTTTGGGTTGGATTATGACAATATCGAAATTGTCATTCATCCCCAGAGCATTATTCACTCGCTAATTGAACTGCAAGATACTTCAGTTTTAGCCCAACTCGGTTGGCCGGATATGCGCTTACCGTTACTGTATGCTCTATCTTGGCCGGAGCGCATCTACACCGATTGGGAACGGCTAGATTTAGTCAAAGCTGGAAATTTAACCTTCCGTGAACCAGATCACCAGAAGTATCCTTGTATGCAGTTAGCTTATGCTGTGGGTAAAGCAGGCGGTTCGATGCCAGCTGTGTTGAATGCCGCAAATGAGCAAGCTGTGGCTTTATTTTTATCAGAAAAAATTCGGTTTTTAGATATTCCCCGATGTATCGAATCGGTGTGCGATCGCCATCAAAATGATAACCGTGCTAATCCCTCTTTAGATGACATTTTGGCAGCAGATAAATGGGCAAGGCAAGAAGTTTTAACAGCGACTGAAAACTTAGAAACTCACTCGCGGATAATCTCTGTGCGATAAAAACCTTCAGTTCAGATTGGACTGGTGATTAAAAATTTATCCCTAGTACAACACGGCGGAAATAAACATACCATTTCAAATGGCGCAAAAGCTTAGAATAAAATTCTTTTGACTTTTGACTTTTAACTTCCGCCTTGCGGTACTAGCCGAACTACAAAAAACTAAGAAATTAAACTCTCTTGAAGATAGTCGTTGGCTTCCGGAGCAGCTATCATTTTTCTGTATATCTATAATTTATCCATCAATAAAAAGCAAAAATCTTTACAAAAACTTTGCAAAAAAAACGCCATCTAACAGAAATAATTATCTTATTTTTAGGTAAAATGTCCCCAGGCTAACTATCACAAAAAACTCCATTATACAGAATATTATAAATTAAGTCGGGCATCTTTTATACCAGTGATTGTTACCAAAACCAAAACTTACCTTTTCTGAATAAACTCACTCTCAGACAAGGACAATTCTTAAGGAATTAATATATATGATTGCTATGCTGATTGTAGCTTGGATGGTCTTTATAATATTGTGGAAGTTGTTGAAAACAACTGTGAGCAATGCATTGACTATTGCGGCAATCCTTGTTTTATTAAATATTGGTTTTGGCATTACTCCAAAAGATATTTGGCATTATGTAATCCAGTTTGCTCAAAACCTATCGCAGATCCAAACTGGCAAATGAAAATCTATACTTCACTTTTGCGAATAACAAGGTGAAGTATAAAATATTTGACGCTAGTCGTGTAACAGTTTCTGTGTTTTTTAAAACCTTTTTTGGTCAAACATTATTTAATGCTGAAATCTTGGCTAAGGCATCCTTAAAACTCGGCGGCAACTGACGCATAATCTTGCCTCTTTCGCGATCTAAAGCCACTAAAGTTACCTTGGCCGTGACGTACAATTGTTGTCCATCAGTTGAGACAATGGCATAATCCCAATTGATTCGGACACCAGTCACCTCAGCCATGCGCGTTTTTACCACAGCTGCCATTCCCAATTGAATTGAACGGTGATAGCGCACCGAGAGTTCTACAACTGGTAAATCGCAACCTATAGCGACTAAATCAGCAAATTCAATCCCTATAGATCGCAAGCATTCAATCCGCGCTTCTTCCATCCAAGCTAGATAAGAACCGTGCCAAACAACACCTGCATAATCCGTTTGGTGGGGTTGTACTCTAATAGGATATTCAAACCAACTCCCAAATTCATCAGTTGATGGATTGTCAAGGGCGCTGGTTGGTGGTAATTTTGGTTGGCTGGGTTTTTCTTGTGACATCTTCAAATTTCTCAGTACCTATAAATTTTCCAAATTATTGAATAGCATAAAAATTAATTGCGTTGCCGGACTTATTGATTTAATATTTACCTTCCGAGTATAGGGAGTGTTTTGTCATGCAGCCTAATCTCCGGTATGTTAGTTTTATAACTTTGACTTTACTTAGTTTACTAGGTTTTGGGATGGCATACCCAGACAATAAACAGGTAAGGACAAATGCAAAGTTGAGGTACGACTCTGGAGAAAAAGCTCAAGCTTTACCCAAGAATAATCAGCTCTCAGAAATTGCAAAGCTCAATGAAGAAGCTATCAAAGAATCTCGCCAAGGTCAATCAAAAGAAGCGTTGCAGAGACTACAAAAAGCATTAGCCATCAGCAGAGAACTTGGAGAGCGCTCTTGGGAAGCGGTAACGTTCAACAACATTGGCAGAATTTACCAAAGTCAAAGTAAGTATATTGAAGCACTTCAATCTTATCAGCAAGCCCTATTAATTAACAAAGAACTTGGGGATCTCGTTAAACTTGGCAAAACCTACAGTAACATAGGTTACTTATTCGATATCCAAAATCAACCAGAGCTAGCAATTTTTTTCTACAAGCATTGCTTGATTAATCGTGAGAAAGCTCGCTTGAAACCATCAGCGCTTAATGCGCCACAACCAAATGCTTACAGCATAACTGTTAGCCAGACATATCGCATTTTGGGTGAACGATTGCTCAAACAGGAACGTGTTGCTGAAGCACAAAGGACAATGGATTTACTCAAAGTTGAAGAACTAGAAGAATATCTCCAGGCTGTGCCAGGTAATCAACGTACTGTTAAAGGTATTAATATAGCGACAACAGAAAAACCAATTAAACAAAAGTTGGATCAAACCGTGGATAATGCTGTTGTGCTGGGTAAAGAACTGACAACACTACGGAAAATTTCCCCCAAAGAGCGATCGCTCCAACAAAAACAACGCATAGAGCAATTAGTCTTAAATCAACAGCAACTCCTGGATAAATTTAACGAATTTATCAATAGTCCTTTAGTGAAAGCGCAGATAGAGCAAATTAGCCGTACAGCTAGGCGGCAAAATTTGGATTTGGAGAGTCTCAACGAACTTCGGGATAATTTAGCGCGATTACCTCAAAAATCGGCACTGCTCTACCCACTGATTTTAAAAGATAGCTTGGAATTAGTACTGGTAACTCCTGAATCTCCACCAATTCATCGCACCGTTGCCGTAAAACGTGAAGACCTTTATCAAACAATTGCTGCTTTCCGCCAAGCTTTAATCAATCCCAGTCGAAATATCAAAGCACCTGCACGCCAATTGCATGACTGGTTAATTAAACCGATAGAAAAAGACTTGAAGCTATCAGGTACACAAACTCTGATTTACGCTCCAGATGACCAGTTACGCTACATTCCTTTAACTGCTTTATATGATGGCAAACAATGGCTAGTGCAGCGCTTGGCTGTCAATCACATTACATCTGCCAGCCTGACTAATTTAAATACCCCACAACAATCTACCTTGCGGGTTTTAGCAGGTGCTTTTACTAAAGGTAATTACCAAATCAAAGTTGGGAATCGACAGGTTGCTTTTGCTGGCTTACCCTTTGCAACACGGGAAGTGGAAAGTTTAGCAGCTACGGTTCCTGAAACTACGAAGCTTTTAAACGATGCCTTTAACCCCAGAGCCACTGTACCCCAAATGGATGATTATACAATTGTCCATTTAGCCACTCATGCAGCCTTTGTCGTAGGTAAACCAGAAGATTCCTTTATTTTATTTGGGAATGGCGATCGCGTTAATTTTAGAAATGTTGCCACTTGGTCACTTCCCAATGTGGATTTGGTAGTGTTGAGCGCCTGCGAAACCGGCTTGGGAGGTAAGCTAGGTAACGGTGAGGAGATTTTGGGCTTTGGATATCAGATGCAACAAACAGGCGCAAGAGCTGCGATCGCCTCTTTGTGGTCTGTGGATGATGGCGGTACACAAGCACTCATGAGTGCTTTTTATGGTATCCTTTTGACTGATAAGTTGACTAAAACTGAAGCTTTACAACAAGCTCAAGTTTCATTAATTACTGGGGACTGGAAGGTAAGAAGTCACAATGTACCCGTGGCAGCAGTTAGTGATTTTAGTCACCCGTACTACTGGGCATCCTTTATTTTGATTGGCAATGGACTTTAGGTGTTGACCTTTCCCCACCTTTGTCAAAGGATGCCTTTGTCAAGCTTCTGGCTGATGTGTCAACTAGAAAATTCATTAAAAATTCATAATTCATAATTGATAATTCATAATTGCATTATGTAATCAGACTTAGACCCAAGCGAAACTGGGTTATTTGCTTGATAGTTGCAGAATTTTTTAATTATGAATTATGAATTAGTAATTACTAATTATCTTGATTGTGATTACCATTGCCTGTTATCAACCTTCCAGTTAAAGGCTAAAAATCCGGCTCGTAAGGTTTTGACAGATGAAAAAATGTGCGATCAGCTTAACTATGAAGCAATCACGTAATGGTAATGGAGAATAGGTAAGAGCGATCGCTAATTAAGCCACTATTACCAATTACCAGTTACCAATAATCAATTTCTAATTTGCGATCGACCTTTAGAACCTTAATACTTCTTAGCAAGAGTTTTAGAGCCTGTATCAGTTTGCATAGATTGCTTGATAAGATCGGCCAGTTCGTCTAATTGGCTAATTGCCTCTGCACCCTCTAGCTTCATTAATTCGCGGTCATCCCGCATTTCCGTCCAAGTAATCCCGTAATCGGACACCAAAAACCGAATCAGGTGGTTATCACCCAAGCTAACCATAAACGATGCACTGTTCATTTGGTCGCCACAGGTGTAACAAGACGCAGGATAGCCGCGCCGCTCTAATACAACCGCCAAGGCTTGCAGGTTCATTACCAAGTCTTGGACGAATTGTCGATGTTGATGTGCTAGTCTCAGAAACACTTTTGTCCTCCAGACACCACAGTCATTTGAGTTTCTTTTATATTTTCTTTAGATTTTCTCACCCATTGGTATTGTAAACTATTCACTACAATTACCAGACAGATGATATTGAGTCGTTAATTGACTACCTTGTTTAGGGTAGTGGATCAGGATTTTGAGCGCCGTATCAAACTATTCAGTTTGCAAATGAAAAATCTCGGACAGAATTGTTAAATTTAACTATATCTTTATACACTTCTGTCAGGGTAGATTCTTGCAAGAAGGGATCCGCTTTAAGACTAACTTAAATCCAGCACTAGTCAACTACAGAAAAGCTACATATTTCGCTTTTATTAGCGACATGCAGCCCAAATGATTATTCTTAGAGACTATAACGTAGTTTTGCATCGTTATAGTCTATTTTGCTTAGATGTTTGCTTTGTTCTCTTTTTAACGTAGATTTTGGTATATACAAAAAATTAATTATACCAAATTTGCCCATTCTGTATATATAAAGCTACGGTGTACACACAAGTTGAGTTGGGAATCAAATAGACGGAAAAGAACGGGAAATTATTTTTAAAATCCTTGATTTTCCGTTACGGCTATATCAATAAGCTCACACTATTGATAATTAGCTTCATCAACTCAAAACTTTCCCTACTAAGACTTGTATCTTAATCAGGCAAGGATTTTAGGGCTTGTGTGTACACTGTAGGTATATATAAAGTTGGGCAGATGACAATGTAAATTCGATGAATAGTACTAAAAGCAGGTTAGTTCTAGTCCTTTATACAAACTTTACGTAATTAATAGAAAAGTTTGAGTGTAGAATCCACAATGGATAAACTCAACACTGACAATACCTAAACTCGGCAGAGCAATGTTGCCATTTAGGCAATATCTTCAACTATTTTGGGATTAACGACAAAAAGTTGTACTAACCAAAGCACAGAAATTTGCAAAGCCCCTTACCGTTAGTTTGGTTTTGCCAAAAAAAATGTATGTATAGTATATTTCGATTATTTATTCAAACTGAGTAATTATTTTTTATTAATCACCTGCGGCAAGCCTTCGGGGTGACGCTCGTTCTTTTCTAAGAGATGCTGGGCGTAGCTTGCTTCCCCGTAAGGGTACGTTAACGCTAATGCTAACAGCAGTCGCTTATAGGGTAAATCCCCAAGACTACTCCTAATAAGGGATGAGGTTAGACAATCGTGATATTTGTAGTACTATCAAATGGCAAATTTAGGGGCAAGGTGGCAAGTTGAGTGTTGTCAAAATAGAGTCCACCCGTTGCTGCGTCATAGGCAAAGCGACCAAAATCATTTGCGCCAATCCCAAATCCAGCCGCAGAGATTTGTATCTTGTCTCCCTGTTCACTTGAGAAATCTGTGATCGTATCGACTCCCTCTAATGGTGAACCAAAGGCGAAAATATCAGATCCTGCACCGCTAGTAATCGTGTCATTCCCCATTCCGGCATTAATGTAATCGTTGCCGTCACCAGTGATGATTGTCTTGTTATAGCTACCGTTACTATTGATGTTGATTAAGCTTTCATTTGTGCCTACAACTTGAGAATTTATCAAAGTACCCGTCAGGATATCAAGTGTGGTAGAAGTTAAACCATCTGTGCCTACAACTTGAGAATTTATCGAAGTTAAACCATCTGTGCCTACAACTTGAGAATTTATCGAAGTACCCGTCAGGATATCAAATGTGGTAGAAGTTAAACTTACCAGTGGAGTACTAAGCATGTTGTTGCTCAGACTGCTGATCAGCAAATCCATATCGTTGCTCCTTTGTACTATATTGGTTGACTATTGAGTGCAATCAAGGAGTACAGTTAGTATCTATTTGGAACTAAAGTCCAGTAGTTCTACTTGAAATCCAGACAACACTCAAGTTCAGGTGGAGGGAGACTGCAAATAAAGTAAATATCTGTGTTTTTAATTGCTCGTTATATTATGTAGATCTAGATAGTACTTTAGTATCTTTCTTCTTACCTTGTGCCTAAGTGTAGACAGGACATTAGATGATCTGTTTGAAGAGGTCTTTTACTTGTCCCTATATTAAAGATAAAGTTATTCGCTTAACAATACTTCTTTCTTAAGTACTATGAAATCTGAAATGAATTCTTCCTTTAGGGAGATTACTTTGATTTCAGCTGATCGCATCACCTTTTATGGGATGGGATTTCACGTTGACTGTTAACCGTCAACGGTCATCAATAATTTATCAATGAATAATACTGCTTAAAATATTGCCAAAAACGGGGTGGAAAACACAATTTTCCCGAGGTATAAACTTTAGTTGACTTTTGGTTCTGTAAAAAGAGCACAATTGCCCAAGAGAAACATTATGTCTTCTGTTGAGCGATTTGGTATCCGTCAGAGATTGTTAGAAGGAATTGAACTAGGTTTGGAACCCACATTCCGCACCCACCAAACTCACGAATTCAATCTACTATGCCTTGTCACCAGTTTTGCACTTTATTTATATAGCCCTCTTAAACATTACTCGTACTGCTAACAAGTTTTTCCCCTTTCAACATCCGCGCCGCAGCTTCAAGTAGAGCTTCTTCGAGATAAGGCTTGGTAAAGTAGCCACTAGCGCCGAGTTGAGCTGCAATTTGTCTGTGCTTGTCTGCACCTCGTGAGGTGAGCATTGCGATCGGTAAGTGGTTGAGGTTAGAGTCTTTCTGAATGCGAGAGAGTAACTCCAGACCATCGCAACGGGGCATTTCGATGTCGCAAAATACAATATCGCAAGGCAGACCAGAGCGGAGTTTATCCCAAGCTTCCTGTCCGTCACGCGCCTGTTCTACGCGATAACCTGCCTTATTAAACGTTAGGGAGAGCAACTCTCGGACTGTAATCGAGTCATCGACGATTAGCACTGTCGGGTCAATCTTCGCAGGAGAAGTGTCTACAGGAATCCCTTTCTGTTGCCAAGAATTGCCACCAATTTGCGTAGAAATTCGTCCTTGGAAGATGTCAATTATTTCTAGTACGTCAGCAATGGGCATAATCCGACCATCACCCAGGACTGTGGCACCGGCTACACCAATGGGTTTAGGCGCTGGCCCTTCAAATTGCTTAATTACAATTTCTTGTTCGCTCAACACTAGGTCAATTTGTAGAGCAATCAAGGTATTTGCCGATCGCACCACGACCACAGAAACCATATCATCATCTCTAGTGCCGCCATAGACATTGCCGCGACTGATTTGGCGATTGAAGGTTAAAAGTTCCTTCAGGGGACGGAATGGCAGCACCGTATCGCGCCAGGAAATAAATGATTCTCCATTGGCATCGTGCTGAATATTTTTGACTGGTATATCCAGCGTATCTTCTACACCGTCCATCGGGAAAGCAATTCTGGCTCGATCGGAGACGCAGCAGAGAGCTTTACAAATACTCAGAGTCAGTGGCAGACGGATGGTGAAAGTGGTTCCCTTACCGATCGCAGAATCGGTGTTCACTGTCCCCCGAATTTCGCTAATCTCGGAGCGCACTACGTCCATACCCACACCACGACCGGAAATTTCATCTGCTTGGTCTTTGATTGTAAAACCAGACTGGAACAGCAGATCGTAGACTTCCAGGCGAGACATGGCTTTTGCTTGCGCTTCTGTAATCATGCCAATCTTCACCGCCTTAGCCTTAACCTTTGCTGAGTCAATACCTGCACCATCATCGCCTACAGAAATGATCGTTTGGTTGCCTTGGTGAAAAGCACGGATAGTAATGATTCCTACGGGTGGTTTTCCAGCAGCTTGCCTTTCTTCTGGCGTTTCAATACCGTGAGCGATCGCATTATTCAGCATGTGAGTTAACGGATCGGTCAGATGATCCAAAATCATCTTGTCAATTAGGGTATCACCACCTTCGATCACCAACTCTACTTGTTTGCCACACTTAATGGCATTGTCGCGCACTCCTCGCCGCCAGCGATCGATAGTTTGGGCAAAAGGCACCATTCGCGCTCTTGTTAATCCCTCTTGTAGCTGGGTGGTTACTTGGCGGAATTGCCTTGCTACGCGCTCGGTTTCTTCGGTAACGAAATCAATGTCACTTGCCGACTCACGCACTCGCACAATGCGTTCAATCATCTGCTGGGACAGGGTATGGAAGGGAGTAAAACGATCCATTTCTAACTCACTAAAACCCCTATCGGCATTGGAATCAGGCGCTTGTAAGCCGGAGTCTTTGTTTTTGCGTCCAGCTAACAGAGAAGCTTCTAGTAGCGATCGCTCGTACAACTCTTGCATTCTTGCGCCCACATCCGAAAGTTGTTGTACCTGAATCAGCAAGTTATCTAATGACTGCCGCAGCCGTTCGTGATCCTGCTCTAAGGTATTGCGATTTACTACCAACTCCCCAACTAAATTACTCATATCATCCAGTTGCTTAACTGGAACCTTCATGGTTTCTTCAAATCTCGCAGCCCTACGAGTAGAGGGACGGGCAGTTTTGTTGGTGTTAGATTTTACTGATGGTGAATGGGATATTGTTTGATCCGCTTCTGCCAGCAACTTCTCTAAGTCACCAAATTCATCTATAGCTGGTGATGGAATGGCATTTTTCGCCAAAACTGGTTGAGTGTTGAAGGGCTGGTGTTGGCGTAGCCCATCGTAGACATCGCTGGCGTTATCTGTAGCTAGCAATTCTTCTAGAGCTGCAAAATCTACTTCTGGTATCTCCTTAGCTTTGGGGCTAAGTGCTACTTCCTCTCCTAGTAATGCTTCCAAGTCTGAAAAGTCATCTTCTGGAGCAACTATTTCAACGTTTTCTGTTGTTACCAATTCTTCAGTTGAGGTAACAATAGCGTTTTCGCCCTCTGACACTGGTACAGATTCAGATGTCTCTGCTAGATTCCACAAATCGGTTTCTACACTTTCCTGAATAACCGTTTGTGTCAAGTCATTGACATCTGTCGCACTTTCTCCTAATTCTTCCTGGTTTTCTGCTTCTAATAGAGCAGTTTCTGTAAACAATAAATCATTTACCGAACTCAGGTCTGTACTTTCAAAAGCTGTGTTTTCTGGTAACTCGATGCCAATTTCTAAGTTATTGTTCTGCTCAGTACCTACAACTTCTGGGCTTATCTGGAGGAATGCTGAAGTTTCCCCAGAAATAATATCTAAAGGAGTTTCTATAGCCGATAGTTCATCCACAGCATTATCTGTGGTTTCCAGCTGAATATAAGTAGATGTCGCTACATCTTCAAATAGCAGTTGCGGATTTTCATCGAATGAGCCGAACAAATCATCTGGCTGTGCTTGAGATGATACTAAATCTGAAGTTTCCTCAGAACTACTATCTAAAGGAGTTTCTATAGCTGATAGTTCATCCACAGAATTATCTGTGGTTTCCATCTGAATATAGGTAGATGTAGCTACATCTTCAAACAGCAGTTGTGGAGTTTCATCGAATGAGCCGAACAAATCCTCTGGCTGTGCTTGAGATGATGCTGAATCTGAAGTTTCCCCAGAACTAATATCTAAAGAAGTTTCTGTAGTTGATAATTCATCCACAGTATTATCTGTGGTTTCCATCTGAATATAGGTAGATGTAGCTACATCTTGAAATAGCAGTTGTGGATTTTCATCGAATGAGCCGAACAAATCCTCTGGCTGTGCTTGAGATGATGCTGAATCTGAAGTTTCCCCAGAACTAATATCTAAAGAAGTTTCTGTAGTTGATAATTCATCCACAGTATTATCTGTGGTTTCCATCTGAATATAGGTAGATGTAGCTACATCTTGAAATAGCAGTTGTGGATTTTCATCGAATGAGCCGAACAAATCCTCTGGCTGTGCTTGAGATGATGCTGAATCTAAAGTTTCCCCAGAACTAATATCTAAAGAAGTTTCTGTAGCCGATAGTTCATCCACAGAATTATCTGTGGTTTCCATCTGAATATAGGTGGATGTAGCTACATCTTCAAACAGTAGTTGTGGAGTTTCATCGAAAGAGCCGAACGAATCAACTTCCAGAGCAACAGTAGATATGTCTGGGGGCTGATTAGTAAATTCTGGAACAAAATCTAAAGCTTCTGGTTGTTGCGATCGCTTAATAATTTCTTCCCCTACATGTTGCGCGAACAAAGGCGTTTCAGGCGTGGAGGACTGTATGCTATCGTTGATTGCAAGGGAAATAGTTGAGTTACTCAATGCTAACTCATCAAATAAATCATCTCCAGAATCTGATAATATCAAATCTAGCTGTTCTTGTTGCTGGAAATTGATATCAAAATCTTCCTCTATGTCAAAACTGGCTATAGGAGAAGGCATTACCTGCTGACTCTCGGCAAAAATGTCATCAGCCGCAGCAAATAAACTCTCCTCTAATGCCCTTTCCACATTTTGCTCAATTAAGGAATCGAATTCGTCCTGTTCCTCTGTGGTTTCCTGGTTCCAGAAGTTGCTCAGATCATTTTCTGATTGAGAAAACTCAGGTGCTGTTGCTGGAGATGTATCAAACAAATCACCAAGTTCTGGTTCACTTGTAGGCAGTAGTGTCTGTTCTTCCATTTCAGCAAATAGGCTATCTAAAGATAAGCTTGTTTGCTGGGGTAATTCTATGTAGTCACTAGGGGTAATTTCTTCTACCCAATTTGCATTTCTAGCTTCTAAGAATAAGTTATCAAAACTGTTTTGCTGATTAGTAGATAGTTCCACGCTGGCGAACGTCTCAGTTTCTGGTTGAGTTACTTCGCCTGTAGTTAATAATTCACTATCATCTAGTGCCAGTGTCAATAAATCTTCAGCTACATCGTTTTTGTTAACACTATTTTGGACAATCTCCTCAGGAGGCTGGTTTATATCACTAGGAATATCAATAAATTCTGGTAAATTTTCGGCAGAAGAAGAGTCTAAATTTATATCAAGTACGTTAACATCGCTCAACTCTAAAGTTGTAGGTGACGTTTGTTGATTTTGTAGTTCTGAATTCTCTTTTTCTAGGAAATTGTCGCCAAATAACAGGGAGAAATCTTCTGTCTTGGCTATGTTTGTTAGATGCTGCTCGTTGCTTGTGTCTTCATCAAAGGAGAGGAAATCGGATAAATCGCTATTAGCATCCTCAGCATCAGTGCTGCTGAAATCAATCCCAAAATCATCAGTGGCAGCAATATCTAAGGTTTCTTCTTGATGCCAGCTTTCATCTAGTTCGGGAGTATCACCTTCAAATAAATCGGCAAGCGTATTTAACTCAGCTATTCCTACTTCTGGCCCATTGGGGTCAAGATTGCTACTGATTGGATGTGCTTCGTCATGTGTGGTGAAAGTAAGACTAGTGTGAGTTGCAGCGTTTAGTGGTGTCCCTTGTTGAAGATAGGGGCGAACGCTAGTATCCTCGTCTAGATTCAGTTCTTCAGTTGTCTGGGCTAGGTTAGTTATGACTAACGACTCGGTATTACCAAATAGAATTGGCTCTGACACAATGGATGATTTTGCCAAAGCCGCAGACTGTTCGTCAAACAAATCAGGGGGAACTTCTAATAACTCAATTTCTGCAAAGCTCAAAAGTGCTTCTAGTTGCTGACTAATTGCAATTTCGGCTTCCCTACCTTGCAGGACTAATTCTTGAGCTTGCTTGATTTCGGTAATAACAATTTTAGCTAACGTGAGATAGGTATTTTCAGGATTGCCGATCGCACTGGCTGCTGCTTGACACAAACCACACCACTTGGGCAAATTCCAAGTCTCACCAAGTTTGACTAACTGGTAACAGCATTGCTGAAGGTTTTGTCGAGTTGAGGGTGTTGTGGTTTGCTTAAACAGTTGCAACATTTCCCGTAGTCGTTGCAGCACTGGGGCTTGGAACTCGCCCCAATTATTATTTTCTTTGGCGGTGGTTGGCGATAGCGCAGCTTTAGCAAGCCTACTAGCGTCTCGTACCTGTTGGGGTGCTACTGAGAAGGATATTTCTGGAGATTCCTGATGGGTGTCTTCTGGCAAACCGGGAATATCTCGCCGCAGAAAAAGTTCTGTAAGTGTGGAGACATTTTCTACAGAGGTTGTGTGTACTTCTGTTGCGCTGGCTACTGCATTGTTTCCTTGTTCTACAAGTAGTTCCAAATGCTGATTTAGCCATTGAAAGACTGGTTCAGTTTCTGACATCAAAGTATTAGCTGCATCTTCAGAAAGGCCAAATGGCCCGCTTAAATGCTCTAACAGCGCTTTAAGGGTATCAGATACACCAAGAAATAAAGACTCTAACTTTTGGTCAACCTGAACCGGATGCTCTTTGAGAACTTTGAAGCAATCTTCCAGACGGTGGGAGGTATGCTGGATGCTAGTCAATCCAAGCATCGCCGCTCCTCCTTTGATGGAGTGAGCCGCCCGGAAGACTTCACTGATCATTTCCGGGTCGTTCAGGGTACCTTCTAGATTCAGCAACCCCTGTTCAATGGTATTCAGGTGATCCCTGGCTTCTTCGATAAAGTAACCCAAAATCCGCTGTTGTTGTTCCGGCAGCATAGTTTTTTAGTCAAGAGTCATTAGTCATTAGTCATTAGTTATGAGTCATTAGTCATTAGTCATTGGTTACTTGATACTGAGCGCAGCCTCTCGTAGAGAAGTATTGGTCATTAGCAAATAACAAAGGACAAAGGACAAATGACAATTTACCTGGTTTCCATAGTTTCGACTCGGAAACGTTCAACGGAAGCGATCAAGTCACGGGATACACCTACTAAGTGTTGTAGGGCACCTGAAACTCGCTGTGCTTCCTGGGAAGTTTCTTGGGCGGTGAGTTCTACTGATTGCATTACGTGAGCGACAGCGCGGGAGGTTTCAGTTTGTTCCACAGTGTCGCTGGTAATTGAGCGCACAAGAATATCGATGCGATTCGCTACTTGAATAATGTTTTCAAGCGATCGCTTGGCTTCTTCTGCCAATTTTGTACCTTTAATCACTTGTTGTGTGCCTTCTTCCATCGCGGTCATTACAGAGCCTGTTTCGCTTTGGATTTGCATCACAATCTGTTCAATTTCCTTGAGGGATTTAGCAGATTTGTCTGCTAACTGGCGCACTTCGTCTGCAACGATCGCAAACCCGCGTCCAGCTTCTCCCGCCCTTGCCGCCTCAATACTAGCATTGAGTGCCAGTAAGTTTGTTCTGGAAGCAATTTGAGAAATCAACGCCACAATTTTAGAAATCTCTTGGGAAGATTCCGCCAGCCGCTTCACTTTGCGAGTGGTTTCGGCAACGGTTTCTCGAATTTCCAAAATCCCCGCCACAGTATTTTCTACTGCTTCGCCACCTTGGAGAGCGATCGTACTAGCATCACGGGCAACGGTTTCAGCTTCCCGTGCCGCCTCTGCTACCCGCTGAATCGAGTCGGTCATTACCTGTACAGAATTCAGCGTCACTGCCAACTCTTCGGCTTGGCGCAAAGCATCACTAGATAAAGCTCTCGCAAAGGTTTCGGAGTTGGTTGCACCTTTTGTTACATCCTTCGCTGCCACTTTTACCTGTTGCACAATATCCCGCAGGTTTTGAATTGTCAGGTTAAAGGCGTCAGCTACCGCTCCTAGTACGTCAGCTGTCACTTCAGCTTGGACTGTTAAATCGCCTCTGGCAGCTCCTTCCACATCATCCAAGAGGCGAATCACCTGGCGTTGTAGGTTTTCTTTGGCTTCCTCTTGTTCATCGGCTTTCCGTTGGGCTTCACTTGTGGTTGTGAAAATTACCCGCGCCATTTCATTAAAGCCAGTGGATAAATGCCCCAATTCATCTTCAGAATACACTGTAGCTTGAGCATTCAAGTTTCCTTGACGTACAGCCTCAAACTGAGCTTGCAGATCATTAGTTGTGCGCCGAATTTGTTTAAGGGCAAGATTCCCCATAAAGCCTGCGGTAGCAAAACCTGCAATCCCAGCCGCGAGTGACATTGCCCAACCTGTGTTTCGTACTGATTCTCGTTGTTGGGGTGGCGAAAATGTGGTGGCGACAAAGCTAACAGTGGCTACAACGAGCGCCGAGACAATGCCCACACTTCCTGCAATTAACCATTGTTTCCTTTCGATGGAGGCATTCTCTAATGGTGCTAACCATCCTTGCTCAATGCTGACGTTGGGTTCTAGTTTCGAGACATCTGTCTGGCTAAAGACTGGAACTGCTTCATGGGAACCAGTCATCGAGAATAGTTCCTCATCGCGATCAGCTGCATTACTTGCAGAAGCCTCCACGACTTGAGAGCGTCCACTGCCACTAGTTTCTAGCGGAGCAGAATGCATTGCTAGATCACCGAAGTTAGAATCTCCTTCGATCAGGTCAAACCCTGGAATGCTGCCTAAGTCATCAAATTCCTCAAAGTCATCTAAAAATTCTATATTGCTCTTAGAATTTTCTCCATTCAGTATATTGTTTGAGTCTTCATAAGGACTTATCCCCTCTGAGCCAAAGGCAGACTCAAATGCTTCCATATCAAAATTATCATCGTCATCAAAGCTATTTTTACCGATGACTTCACCTGATTTAAACTGCTTTTCTTTCAGAGGGAGATTGCTGCTAAAATGTGAAGCATCATCATATAACTCCGGCACAAAAGCTTCTTCTTCTCCAATTTTTTTTGCCTTTAACCAATCATTTTCTTCGGTTTCAGGTAAATCATATTGACTGTTATTATTTGTTGAATAACTATCATTAAGTTCTTTTTCAACAATCAGTAAAGTTTCGTCTCCCAAATTAGATTTTGTATATTCTAACTTTTCAAGGCTAAGTTCTGGAGACTTTGGCTCACTCAAAAAATCAGAAAAATTATTCTCGTCATTCCTAATTTGTGCATTAGATGAAGAGTTATGATTGTCAATAGCTAAATTACCGTGCTCAGAATTTATCCCATTATCTGAAAAATGACTATTTCCTAATGATTCTTCATGGCTATCTTCTGATCCATCTTCCTGCCAGAAAGCGGGCAACTCTAATTCTGTTTTCGCTTCCCAACTGCTGCTATTAGACTCTTGTTCCTGTAGTTCTTCATTGAAGGCAAAAGGATCGTCACCAAAAGTTATAGAAGAATCTGATATTTTTCTCGTTCCAATACTATCTTCTGTGGGTATGTCAAATGGGCTTTTTGAAGATATTTCTTCAATGCCATTTACAGTTTCTTGATGCTCTTGCTCTACAAAAAAGCTCAAATCAAGATTTTTGCTGTCAAACTCCTGACTAGCGCCTAAATTTTCTAATTCTTGTTCACTATATGCTAGTGCATCAGACATCTCTGAGGAATTTTGCTCTTGGCTTTCTGATGTATCAATCTGCCCACTGAATGATTCTAAATATTGATTGATATTCTCAATTCCATTATTGGCAAAACCAATAATTTCTTGATCGTCAGTCAAGCTTAATACCTGTTGATATTCTTCTTTTGCTACATCGTACTGCTGCAAAACATAGTAGATGTGACCCCGTAACAAATGGGAGTTGGGGTCATTTGGTAAATTTTGCACCACTTGGTCAACTAAAGTGGCGGCAACCTCATAATTCCTTTGAACATAGGCGGTCATCGCCTGTTGATATGTTGGCTCGTAATTATCAATACTTGCTGCCATTTCCTCCTCCAATTTCATCCTGCCCACCTAGCACTCCGTAAAATTGCCATTTGATCGAGCAGCCGTAGACACTGATTGTTTTTAGCACCTAATAACCACTCTCCACGTAAAAAAGGAGCCATAGTATCTGGAACACTAGTTGGTGGCATGAGATTCTGGACATCCAACCAATGCATACCACCGATTTCCTCTACTGCTAAACCTACTATTGTGTCTTGCTCTTCAATAGCAATCACCGGAATTTCAGCTCTATCTGTGTTTAATGCACTTGCTTCCCCAAGAAATTGACCCAAATCAGCTACCCAAATAACTCGACCTCGTAAATTTAGAGTACCCAAAAGTAAAGGAGAAGCATTAGGAATCGGGGTGATTCTATCAGGACTTAGTTCAATTACCTCCCGGATGCCAGTTGCTTGTAGTGCAAACTCCTGATGCGAGGGAATGTAAAACCTCAAATGTAACTCACCTTCAGGACTTTCTACTTGTAATTCTGGTCGGAAATGGTCTTGACCACTGCCACTTAAAAAGTCCGGTTTGCTGACCATATTGCTTTTATCCTTATCCTCGCAGCAGTTGTTTGACTGTTCCCACCAACTCGGTTGGTTGGAATGGTTTGGCTATGTAGGCGTCTGCACCTTGCTTCATGCCCCAATAACGATCAAATTCTTCGCCTTTGGAAGAACACATAACCACAGGGACATTTTGGGTTTTTGGATCGGATTTTAACCGCCGACAAACTTCGTAGCCATTCATCCGGGGCATGACAATATCTAATACCACTAAATCGGGAGGTGCTATTTGAATTGCCTCCAATGCTTCTAATCCGTCGCTGGCATGGGTTACTGTTAGGCCAGTTGCTTTCAGGAGGTCTGTAATCATCTCCCTTTGCGCGATACTGTCTTCCACAATCAGAACTGTACTCATAAATGTCTATTTACCTCCTGATGTAAACGTTCCTATTTGGAACATTCCCTGATTCCTCCGCAAATATTAACTGTATAAATTAATTCTAGAGTTTCACTATTTTCCTGGATATTGACGTTTTACTGAGATGGCTGACTCTGTGATAACATCTTTTACCTGATCTTTTAGTAGATCAACAAATCTTCGATCTCTTTATATGCTCCATAGATGAGGGAGAAATGATCAATGCCCCATGCCCAATGCCCTATTTTCATTGGTTGTTGATATATTTCTCCACAAGCATAAGTAACTCAGTGTCTGTAAATGGTTTTGTTAAATAATCTGTTGCCCCGACCATACTAGCTTTGACTCGATCAATAAATCCATCTTTACCAGTGAGCATAATAATCGGTATGAGCCGAAATGCTGTTGAATGTCGCAGCATGGCGCAAACCTCGTATCCTTCCAATTGCGACATGGCAATGTCGCATAAAATTAAATCCGGTTTGAGTTGAAAAACCAGACTCAGTGCCTCTAAAGGATTGGTGAGAGCGATCGCTTCATAACCTTGTGGTTGTAAGATCGAATTTATAGTCTCACCGATGGCGATCGCATCGTCAATACATACTACCCGCCCCTTGGATTTTCCTTGCAATTCCCAGCTATCAGTATGGGTATCTGATTTAACTGTGGTTGAATATACTAGTTGTAACCAACTCTGCTGCACATATGGATATATTGCCTTAGCGACTGTTAAAATGTCTCGGTTAAGATAGCGAGCCAGTTGACGCAAGGATGTTTTACCATCAGCCCACTGTTGTAGCTTACTTACGGTTGCTTCTGGTAGCGATGATTGTAGCTGAACTTTGTCAGAGAGCACTGGCAATTGTTCTGGAGACTGAATATGTGGATATAGCTGCTTCCACTCTTGCACCTGCTTCGTAATTTTTGTAACAAAGGGAGCAATCTCGAAAGTGTTTAATTGTGGGGCAAGTGCCGCACCCTGATGGAAAATGAAGTTACCTTGGTGTAAACTCAGCAGATCAAAGAGGGTTTCATACACCAAGCTGTGAATGATACTACCAGCGATCTTGGGGTTGATAATATTCCGCTCCAAAAGTGCCCAAAGATAGGCATACTCTGGCGCGTCGGTTGATGGTAAGGAGGCAATTTGTTTGTCGGTGAGTCGCATCTCAACTCGGTAATGACGTAAATAATCGTTTATTCTAGATAAACTACTCTCGCCTTCTTGACAATAGATAATTTGACCATTAAGGAAAAAGACGAACCAAGACTGTTGTTTGGGGCGATAAATGCTTGCTCCGTCTCCACCCAGTTTGTTGTTATGGTGAGAGCTAGTAGCTCTCACCCATAGTTGCCCAGTTCGTTGTCCCAACTCGATCAATTGCAGGATACTGCAAATATCAATTTCATTTAGATTTCCCTGCATTTATCTAAAAAGTGCTCCTTCGGTATTGCTGAATTCTGAATTGTGAATTCTGAATTCTGACTTCTTCTTTAAGTATTGATTATGGAGTATTGCCAAGATTTTTACCCTGTTCCTTGTTGTCATTAAGTAATAGATTCAGTTATAAACCTTAATTTTTCGTAATACACTTCGACAAAGCTAGTGTTAACACGGAAGTCATCATCACTGTCATCAGTACAAAATATAAAGGCGCGACTAACTCGCTTTTATAAGTATCAAGACGTAATATCTCGCGTCTATAGTTTTGTCTGTCTTGTTCTCCTAAACTTCGGTTCGGTGAGACAAGTTAACAGAATTATTTAAGGTATATCCCAAAACACGAACTTTAAGTGCATCAATAAAGGACTAACGGTGTGCTGTATTTAGCAGAAGTACAAAAACAGAAAGGTGGTTTACTCAGTGGCGGTGCCAAAACTGAACTGAAACTGCTAGCTTGTCAGCGAACTGACCAGAATTGGAGTACTGTGTCGGAAGAAGTGATTGCCGCTGAGGACGCAAGCAAATTAAATGATGGTGCTTTGGTACTGGTTGAACTGAATCCGAATCGTCAAGTGCAGCGGATTCAAGAAGCAGGACGGCCACTAGTCAACATTTTGCAGAATTTTTCCCGCCAATTGGAGAAATTTAAGCTCAAGGAAGATGAGATTGATCAGTGGAAGCAATCGCTGACGTTTCAGGCGCAAGAGTTGAATCGCCGTGAAATGGACATGGAAGTACGCTCAGAACAGTTGCAACAATTAGAGGATGAGTTGCAACAACTAGAGGAGCAAAAACAGGAAGTTGACACATCCCGCCAGGAAATTGAACGGTTACAAACAGAAGTTGAACGCAACCGCCTAGAATTGGAAGGCGCTTGGGAGCATTTGCGGGGTGAGCAGCGTCGCCTGGAGGAACGTCAAGCGGATTTTCAACAGGGGACGGTTTTAGATGAGGAGCAAAGTCGGGTAATGAGTGAGTTACTCGATCGCTTATCTAGCCGTGTTGCTCCCACGGAGACTGTCAGAGAACAGTTGCATCTGGCCTTTGAATTGGTCGAAAAGCAGCAAGTTACTCTTGCTCCACACTGGCAAAAACTGGAGGAGCAAAAAACTACGATCGCACAACAACAAGAAGAAGTTGAGCGTTTGTCACAAACATTTAGCGATCGCCAAAATGCATTGCAAGAAGCACAAAATTCTCTAGTTCAGCAAACAGCCCAATTGCAGATAAATACAGCAGACCTCACTAGTAAGCAAGAGTATGCTCGGTTAATCAAAGAGCAGTTACGAAACGCCGAAGAGTTATATCAACAAATTCACTCTTTAGCTGCGACATCTGGTGATGTAGTTCTCGGACAGCAAGCTGATGTGGAAGCTTTGAATAAAATGTCTTTAGAAGAATTACAAAAGATAGTGCAAGATTTGCAATATAAGTTAGAAATAGACGCTAGCTTTGTTCACGATCAAGAACAAGAACTGAAATATAAACAAGAAGCTATAGAAGAGCTACAAACTAAAATAAATAATGCATCTGACCATGACCACATGAATTTGGAACTGGAACTAAATGATGAAAAAGACCTTTATCAGATGCTAAACTCCAGTTTGGTGGGACAACGCCGCAATATGCTACAGCATCAGAAGTTTCTTAAGCAACACCAAGCTGTATTGCTACGGCGACAAGGGCATACTGTTGTTGATGAAGAAGAAGGTAATAAAGTTAATTTAGAACCGATTCTGTTACAGATTGAAACCCAGCGACAACAATATTCACAAGAAATCCAAAAGCTGGAACGTGAGATTGAGCAGATTCGTTCTGGTGTTGAACTAAATCAGGGAATGATTGACAATCAAACCCACGATTTGGATGAAAAGCGCCAAGAACTGAAAGCAATTGAGGAAAACTTGCTATCTCTAAGAAGAACAACTGCTGAATGCTGTGGTCGAGTGAATCTCTATCAAGAAGCACTACAACCGATTCAGGATTCTCTAGATGGATTACGGCAAAAGCTGCAAGGAATTGCAGAATCTTTGGATCAATTCCAGGAAACTGGTGATTCTCAAGTCCAAGCGATCGCTCAGATGCGTCATACTCTCCAGAGTTTAATGCCTCAGCCAGAATTACTAGCGTCTTAACAAGTACTGGGGCTTTAGCCAAGCTAAAGCCCCAGTACGAACTATAAGCTGAGTTATTATTCCATAAATAAGCTAGATTCTATATGAAAAAACTCTCCCAGCTTACGCGCTTGTTCTGTATTTATCTTCTCTTGTCCATTTAAAATATTATTAAGCAAATCTTCTGTCCCTAAAACCGCTACTAAATCATCTCTACTTCTTTCAGATTCATTTAAAATAAATAACAACATAGATACAGGATTATTCTGTTGAATTGGCCGATAATATTCTTGTTCAAACTTCTCAATTAAAGTAATTAATAACTGATAAAGTTCGTCTTCTTCTGGGGTACGTTCCCGGTGCATTAAATCTTCCACTATCTTTAAAGCTTGCTCATTTTCAAGCTCACTTTTTATCAGTTTGGGAAGATAAGCTGTTAATAATTCCTTGTATTTATCTGGATTAAAAGTAAGGGTCATCTTTCCAGTTATCCTTATCATATTCCGCATGGGTGAGGATATATTTAATATAAATTAACTGTCCTTGATAATCTATACTAACAATCAAGCGATATTTATTTCCTTTAATATTGAAAACTGTAAAATTACCAACAGCTTCAGCTTTCAAAAAACCTGCTGTACTTCAACTAAATTTTGCCATTTCGCTTTGGTAGCAACCTTATACCAATTGCTTAATGCTTCCTGACAATATGAATGATTTTCTGCATATTCTCTTAAGATTCTGAAACTAATAATGTGCATCGTCCCTGATAACAAAAAGACTTTAAATAACTATTTAAAACAGATCCAGTCACCTTCTACTTGAGCGATCGCACCACCAGGAAATGGATCAGTTTGCGATCGGTTTGGCGCTATAATTAAAGCCGTTAATTTCTCGATGTGTTCAAAACTGGGCGCATCAGTAAGTATTTGCTGCAACACCTGACGCATCACCCGACGTTGCAGTGCCAATGGTGCTTTCTGCAATACCCGACGATTTAAGCGTAAGGGGAGTGGGGAGTAGGGAGTGGGGAGTAGGGGAGATGAGGAAAAAGCAGGCGAACTCTTAGCAGGGAGCAGAGGAGAAAGAGGTAATTTTTCATTCTCACCCATGCCCAATGCCCCATTCCGTAACTGCTGGGCAGCTTGTTCTAAATATTCTACTTCTGCTTGGAGAAGTTCTGCTGTTTGAGCTAAGGCTGATTCTACTTGAGGATTAAAATTTTCCCGCAAATATGGTATTAACTCTTGGCGAATGCGGTTGCGGGCATATTGCAAATCTTGATTGGTAGAATCTTCCCAAATTGGCAATTTAAATTCTTGACAAAATTGCTCTGTTTGTGAGCGAGTAATTTCTAACAGTGGACGCACTAGCATAATGCCTGTAGTTAGGGGGCGTTGCCAAGTTAGGGCTTGTAAGCCATCAGCACCAGTACCGCGAATTAAATTGTAGAGGAGAGTTTCGGCGCGATCGCTTGCGGTGTGTCCTGTAACTATATATTGATAATTATTTGCTTTGGCGATCGCACTTAAAGCTTGATAGCGCCAATCGCGTGCAGCAGCTTCACTATTTATCGGTTCGTTCGCTGTTTCTAAATAAAAGGATGTACCCCAAGTTTTAGCTAAGTTTTCGACATGATGAGCATTAACTTCAGAGTCAGAACGCCAGCGATGATCGCAGTGAGCAATACCTAAATGCCATCCCCATTTGGATTGTAAATCTAAAAGTAATTTTATTAAACACAGAGAATCTTGTCCGCCAGAGACAGCGACTAATAGACGCTGGTTGCGTTCAAATAAGTGGCGCGATCGGATTGTGCGATGAATTTTTGCGTGTAGAGGAGTCCATGCCATTTTTAGAACTTCTCATAGTTTTTGGATTTGACTTGCAGCCACAACTTGTTTAACAGTTAACGCTAGTTCGGGGAAAGTAGTAGAAATAATACGGTCATTGCCTGTAAACTTTTGGACTTGGTATTGACCCTCGACCAATTGGTAAACAAAAACTGTGGGGAGTTTCGGATTACCAAGATAAGCGCGAGAAGCGATCGCTAGATAATCTACAATCCAATATTCAGAGATACCGAGTCGCTGATACTCATCTAGCTTGTCAACGTAATCATCATCCCAGTTTGTTGAGGTGACTTCTACAGCAAGTTGGATAGGCTCAATCAGCGCACCGTATGCGAGAACATTGGTATTCCACTGTGATGCATTAACTACACTTACATCTGGATTTCTACCTCGTTCTTCCCCAGTATCAGTAAACGTCCTAACAATGATATCTTTATCAGCAATATAATCTAGTCCCAAGCGCCTAATTTCATCATTGAAGCCAAGCATTAAAAACCTTGCCACATTCTTATGCGCTCTAGTTGGCTCCACTGGTATAATCTCTCCGTTGATCAGTTCGTAAATGCCACCATCAGGGTATTGCTCTAGAAACTCTTCAAAAGTTAGTTTTTTAACTGGAGTCTGAACCATATTGTTCACTTGCTAAAAAAGGACTTAAAGTAATTTGTAATTGATAATGACGCTCCTAAATTGCTAACGTAATTCGTAATTTTTGAAAGTCAGATTCAATCTGGATTTCCAGGTTTGTGTCTGTTGCCTTATTTTAGGCAATTCTTGAACACAAAGTAATAATTTTGCAATACTCTCTGCGTCTGACTTTTCACGGCATCTAGAAAACCTCTCTCTAAATCTCTCTCCTAAAAGGAGAGAGACTTTGAATTTTCCCC
>NZ_JAYGHD010000011.1:0-49602 GCF_034932245.1 Nostoc sp. UHCC 0251 | reverse complement strand
TTATCCCCAGAGGGGGCCCCACCTTCCCCTTTTCCCCTTAACCGACAAGTATTGACAGACCTCTTTTCTTGTTAGAAAAGAGGTTTACAACATACTTAAAACTTAAAAGTGCAAATTAAAATACTACATCTTCCGCAAATCACCAAAGCTGGTTAATTTACAGAAGCTGTTTTTGAAAGGTGAGATAGTAGCTATTCCCTTCGCCGCAAAGACTACTTAATTTAACGAAATATGAAGATGTGAAGGACACAAAGGAAAAGTAGATAAGTAATCTTACACAGTGAAGGGAGTAACTTAGACTGCTATGTGTTTCTGGACTTTTGAAACTAATTCATTTGCCCAGTAGTTGGTAAGTTCAGCATTGGCAGCTTCCACCATAACCCTGATCACTGGTTCTGTACCAGAGGCACGAACCAAAATTCTGCCGGAATCACCCATTGCAGCTTCAGCAAGAGCGATCGCTTCTTGTACAGGTTGGCAATCTTGCCATCCCAAACGGCGATCGCGATCTACAACTCGCACGTTCCGCAACAGTTGCGGGTACGTTTGGAAGCTTTGATCTACTAATTCACCCAGGGAAACACCCGCCTCTTTCACCAAAGCTGCTATATGTAATGCTGTTAATAAGCCATCTCCAGTCACAGCATAATGACGGCAAAGAATATGACCTGATTGTTCGCCACCTAACATTCCCCCAGTCCGCAACATTTCGGCTTGCACATATTGATCGCCGACTGCGGTGCGAATCAATTTACCCCCAATTTGTTGCCAAGCTTTCTCAAAGCCTAAGTTAGCCATAACTGTAGATACAATCAGGTTGTCTGGCAATTGTTGGTTTTGTTGTAGGTGGCGTCCCCACAAGTAGAGAATGTAATCGCCGTTAACTTGCCTGCCTGTATTGTCTACTGCTAAGACGCGATCGGCATCCCCATCAAAGGCAAAGCCGATGTCGGCGTTATGTTCTTGTACTGTGGCTGCAAGAATATCTAGATGAGTAGAACCGCAGTTAACATTAATGCGATCGCCATCTGCTTCGTTATGCAAGCAGATTACCTCTGCCCCCATTTCTGTAAATACTGATGGTGCTAATCCGACTGCTGCTCCCCATGCCAAATCTAAAACAATCTTCATTCCCTGAAGATTTAGAGCACCGTTCAAAGGTTTTTTCAACGCCGAGCTATAATGCCCCACTAACTCAAAACGTGAGTAATGCCGTCCGTAATTACTAACTTTCGCAATAGGTGATATTTTGCCACGCAGTCCCGCTTCAATTTCTGCCTGCAATATTTGCGGTAACTTCCCACCATTCCCACCGAAAATCTTAATCCCATTGTCTTCTGGGGGATTGTGGCTGGCAGAAATCATCACTCCGCCGATGGCATCACTGATGCTGGTGAGATAAGCAATGCAAGGAGTGGGACATAATCCCAAATGCCAGACCTCTAATCCTGCTGCTGTTAAACCTGCACTCAAAGCCATCGCCAGCATATCACTGGAGTTTCTAGAATCCTGTCCGAGAATGACTGGCCCTATTTGAGTAGCATGGTTACGTAAAACAATACCCGTCCAAAAACCAACTTGCAATGCTAGGGGCGCATTTAATAATTCTCCGACTCGTCCGCGAATACCATCTGTACCAAACAAGGCATTTGCTGGTAATGGGATTAAATTTAGTGCAAAACTGCTCTCAATCCCTTTGCCCAATGCATCAACTTCGGAAGCAGAACCCCCAGACATGCCCGGTGTCCTAGTTATAGATGAAACCATATGTTTAAACACTCCACACAATCACACTGCAAAATAGCACTTAAAACTTTATTTCAGCAATTTTTTACAAATTCATTCTAGAACAGCTTTTCCTACGTAATAATACTTATACTTTGCTTCTTGAATTGTAAATTTTTCATGAAGTTAGTATTGGTTTTTGCGTTATCAGTAAAGTGTTCACATCTTAGCTAATTATTCCTTTTATGCCCTCTATCTTACTCTTGATTTTTATCTGTATTAGTTCACACTTTGCAATGCTACTAACTCTATTCGTTGGTAATAATTATTACTTTCCTTTTGTAGGCGTGTTTTTCAGCAAAACTGAAAATAAAAGCAAAATTCCGCCAAATAACCACAAAAAATCAAAACACCAAAATGTAAAGTTATATCCCCCAAATTCAAGATTGTGTAAAAAGCTACAAAAACATAGCAACTTAAAAAATTTTAATATAAATTCTCATCAAATAGTTTTAAGGTAACGTTTTAATGGCTTTTTTAGCCGTTACTGAATTTAAAACTCCGGCAGTTAACTTTTTAAAGTTGGGAAATTTAGCATGAGCAGCAATTTAGCAACCAAATTACGTGTAGGCACTAAGAAAGCCCACACGATGGCAGAAAATGTAGGTTTTGTCAAGTGCTTTTTAAGAGGAGTAGTCGAGAAAAACTCTTACCGGAAACTAGTTGCTAACTTCTACTTCGTCTACTCAGCGATGGAAGAGGAAATGGAAAAGCATCGCCAGCACCCAATTCTTTCTAAAATTAACTTTCCTCAGCTAAATCGCAAGTATACCTTAGAGGAAGACCTGAGTTATTACTTTGGTGCTAACTGGAGAGAGCAAATCAAGCTATCTCCCGCAGGTGAAGCTTATGTAAAGCGTATCCGAGAAATATCTGCCACAGAACCGGAACTGTTAATCGCTCATTCATATACTCGTTACTTGGGAGACTTATCTGGGGGACAAATTCTCAAAAACATTGCTGTAACGGCGATGAATTTGTCTGATGGCCAAGGAACAGCCTTTTATGAGTTTCCAGAAATTCCTGATGAGAAGGCATTCAAAGCGAAATATCGGCAAAATTTGGATGAATTGCCCCTTGACGAGGCGACAACTGATCGCATCGTTGATGAAGCTAACGCCGCCTTTGGCACGAACATGAAGATGTTCCAAGAATTAGAAGGCAATTTGATCAAGGCGATCGGTGTAATGCTTTACAATAGCCTCACACGGCGTCGTACACGCGGCAGTACTGAACTCGTCACAGCTGAGTAACTCTGTTGAGATTGCGGAGTATGGTGTGTGGAGTTATAAGTTCAGATAGCCTGATGAAGGATAATTCATAGGTGTTTCTGGAGAAAGAGCGATCAACGCTCAAAATATTTAGGGGCAATAGCCTTGTGACTGCTTTTGATTCATGAAAGCAAGCATGGGGAGATTGCCCCTCAATTATGTTTAATAGTTAGGATTTATCAGTATTTTTCAGCTTAAAATAACTAAGTCAATCTTCACACCAAGCTTAATGTCAGTATTTAAGTTTGTAATCTGTAAAACTTACCATACTGAGTAAATCAGGCAAAAATATGGCTACGAAAATTCCTGTCACAGTGATCACAGGCTTCTTAGGTAGTGGAAAAACCAGCCTAATTCGCCACCTGCTACAAAACAACCAAGGACGCCGCATTGCCGTTTTAGTCAATGAATTTGGCGAACTCGGCATTGACGGCGAATTGTTAAAATCCTGTCAAATTTGCCCAGAAGATGGTGAGGGCGACACTAATATCTTTGAATTAACCAACGGCTGCTTATGTTGCACCGTGCAGGAAGAGTTTTACCCGACGATGCAAGAGTTAATCAAGCGGCGGGATAGCATCGACTGCATTTTGATTGAAACCTCTGGTTTAGCCTTGCCAAAACCGCTGGTGAAGGCTTTTCGCTGGCAAGAAATTCGCAACGCTGCCACTGTGGATGCGGTGATAACCGTGGTAGATTGTGCGGCAGTAGCAGCAGGGACATTTGCTAGCGATCCAGAGGCGATCGCAGCCCAACGCCAAGCAGATGATAATCTAGAACACGAAACACCTTTGCAAGAATTGTTTGAAGACCAACTTGCTTGTGCAGACTTGGTGGTGTTGAATAAAATTGACTTGGTAGATGCCGAGACAAAAGCCAGAGTTGAGGAATTGATTAAGCAAGAGTTGCCCAGAGTGGTGAAAATTGTCGAGAGCGATCGTTCTCAACTAGATGCATCTATATTATTAGGATTCCAAGCCGCAGTGGAAGACAATTTAGATTCTCGTCCTAGTCATCACGATACCGAAGAAGACCACAATCACGACGAAGAAATTATCTCAACTAATTTAATTTTGGATCGTACATTTGATCCAGAAAAACTGCAACAGCAGTTGGAAAAATTAGCACAAGAACAAGAAATTTACCGGATTAAAGGCTTTGTAGCAGTACCAAATAAATCTATGCGTTTGGTGATGCAAGGTGTAGGAACTCGATTTGATAAATTTTACGATCGCCCCTGGAAACCTGAAGAGTCCAGGCAAACCCGTTTAGTTTTTATCGGTCGTGATTTGAAGTCTTCAGAAATCGAATCACAACTTGTAGCTTTATAAATATACTCAGATACCCGGCTTCTTTGAGAAGTCGGGGATCTATACCCTGATAGTTACGAGTTATGAATAACTAGTTAATTCAAAACAAATAATAACTGAAAATTCTTCACCTTACAAAAATATGGCTATCTCCCAACTATTTAACGTCGCTAATCTTTTTGTGCTGCCCTTTTGGGCATTGATGATTTTATTGCCAAATTGGAAAGTTACACGGCAGATTATGTCATCATATTTGCCCTTTGTGCTGTTAGCGGGGGCGTATTTGTATTTGTTTATCAATAGCATTACTCCAGAAAATGCCCAAGCTTTATCGAATCCCCAATTAGCTGATATTGCGCGGTTTTTTACAGATGAAACAGCTGCTGCAACGGGTTGGATTCATTTTTTAGTGATGGATTTATTTGTTGGCCGTTGGATTTATTGGGAAGGGCAAAAAACAGGTATTTGGACAATTCACTCTCTTGCACTATGTTTATTTGCAGGCCCTATGGGATTACTTTCTCACATCTTGACTTACTGGATTTCTAAAGCACTTTTCCCGAAATTTCAGCAGAATGAAGCTGTGACGGTAGGGGAAAAAGCTGAATCATCATCTGGAACATAATAGTATGGGCGCATAGCTGTGCATTGGTGTCAACTTAACGTGAATGCTTTTAAGCAATGTTAAGAAAGATGTGGGTAATGGATAGCTTTGGAAGAAGGGGAGACGCACTCGCGTTCGAGAGGCTCCGCCAACATCATAGTTTCTCTACAAGATGCTGCGCGTAGCTTGCTTCGACGTAGGAGTACGCTTAAAGCGTCGAGAACCTCCGCAACGTACTGGCTCCTCTACAAAATTTAACATTTTGCACTTTATTTGATTCATGTTCGTTAATTTAATTAAATCAACCAACCTTTTAAACGTTTGGCTATGTGGGGACGGCGCAATTTCCGCATGGCTTTGCTTTGAATTTGTCGCACTCGCTCACGAGAAAGATTGAACATGTTGCCAACTTCTTCTAAGGTACAGGGTTCGCTGGTTGTCAAACCATAGCGCAGAGAAATCACATCTTTCTCCCGTGGAGTTAACACGTCACCCAAAACTTCCCAAATCTCCTGACGCATCATGTTTTCATTCATTTTTGCTTCTGGAGACAGGTTATCTTCATCTTCTAGCAAATCCATCAATTCCGTGTCTTCTTCTTTACCAACGCGGTGATTGAGAGAAAGTGCTTGACGCCGTAGTTGTTGTAGCTGACGTAGTTGTTGCACACTAATTTCCAAAGTTTCTGCCATTTCACCTTCGGTAGGATTGCGGCAGAGTTTTTGTTTGAGTTCCCGTTGGGCTTTTTTCAGCTTGTTAAGCTTTTCAACAATATGAATAGGTAGTCGGATTGTCCGCGCATCGTTAGCTATAGCCCTGGTAATCGCCTGTCTAATCCACCAATAGGCGTAAGTAGAAAACTTATATCCTTTATCGGGATCAAACTTTTCTGTAGCGCGATTTAAACCCATCGCTCCTTCTTGAATTAAATCCAAGAAAGGCACTCCCCGATTTAAGTATCGTTTAGCAATAGAAACTACCAATCTCAAGTTCGAGCGAATCATTTTGCGTTTCGCTACTCTACCTTGATACAAACGACTTTCTAATTGCTTTTCCGTCATTTCTAGCTCGGAAGCCACCTCTACCTTGCTAGGTTCCTGCCCCAATTTTAATTCTAAGGCTACTTGTAATTCCCTAACTTCTTCTAGGAACCTAACCCGCCGCGCTAACTCTACCTCTTCATCAGCTTTTAGAAGCGGATAACGCGCCATCTCTTTAAAAAACGCGCCGACGGCATCATCATGCTCGGTTTTATTGTATCCCGAAGGACGGGCCGCAGCCATATCATCCCCGTCGCGTTCATCTGATTCCAGATTTTCTATTACAATTGGAGTCTCTTCATCTGCTACTGCTTCTAAAATATCGAGTGATGGTTCTTCAATATCAGCAGTATTCTCCAGTATTTCCATTTTTCCCAACTCAACAATATTCATAATTTCCTTTAGGGATTGTTACTTTGTTTGGTACATAATTTAGTTACAGCTACTCGTTTGAGGCTTGGTAGTTTTCCCTAAGAGACGAATGCACCCGTTTATATATATAGCGAAATACAGGCTTATGCTAATTTAACTTCAGGAATATAAATCGGCATTTACTTAGTACATATAGGTTACAGTTAGATACAACCTATAATGTAACTGTCCTTCACACCCAACAAGAATTTCTTATTAGGTTTCTAATAGATTATATTCTTCATTTTTTTCGGAATTACCAAATATGTCAAACTCCCTCAAACTTTCTCAACCTTAACAAATATATAAATCTCAGCTAATCATCCAAATTTCTTAAACTTTCATATACTTTTATAAATATTTTCAATGTTTAGACCTTGCAAGTCAGTGGTTAAATTCAAAACCTGGGGCTGTGGTTATGCATTCCCGATTTCAAGTTACACACATGAGACAAATTACAATAATGGCAATTTAATTTTGAGATATTCTTATTTGTATAAAAGCATCTCATATACGGAAAGGGTTGAATATCTACCGATAGGCGGAAAAAGGCTACTCCTTATTTAGTAGTTGGAGTAACTTTTGTAGATTTAGCCGAGATGCTTTTATTTGTAGAGTAGGCACCAATTATTTATTGCACGTATAGAAGAGCCAAAATTGTCTAGTAGATCACATAAGAGGAAACTTATCAAGTATTATGAAGTATAACAGTATTGAGAAATACAATTTACGTCTAAATAAAGCAAAAAAATAGAGTTAATTGAGCCAGGTTAATTGTGATCATCTATGTGAGTAAAATGTTTAACAATAAATTCAGAAACTATGTATATTAATGACGTAAATTTATCTTCTATGATGGTCGCTGAACCGGGGGAATCGTATCAGTTAAATACAACTGTTCACAGGTGGGTTGAAGTGTTGGTAGACTGTCCAGGAAGCACAGGACTATTTACTTATCGATTGCCAGCCCAGTTAGAAATCAAACCAGGGGATATTTTGAGCGTGCCATTTGGGGCACAACAATTAGGAGCGATCGCAATTCGGTTACTGGCACAACCAAATGTCGATTTACCGCCAGAAAAAATCCGGGAAGTAGAAGATATAGTCAGCGTTGGATTTTTCCCAAGTGCTTATTGGGAATTACTCAATCGAGTCGCTGCATATTACTATACGCCCTTAATTCAAGTAATCCGGGTTGCTCTGCCACCAGGGTTGTTGGGGCGATCGCAGCGTCGTATCCGCCTTGTTGGAAGAGGGGGGGCAAGGGGGCAGGGGGGCAGAGGAGCGGAGGGGAGTCGTTATTTACTACGATCTGCTGATCCTTTAGCTTTTTTGACTCCAACTGCGCGGCAAGTTTGGGAACTTTTGCAAGCGCAGTCGGCGGGAGACTACAGTTTTGTTTATCTCCAACAAAAAGTCAAATCTGCCTATCGGGGAATTCGGGAACTGCTGCGATTTGGTTTAGTAGAAAGCTACTTAGAACCGCCGCGGCTAACTCGACCAAAATTGCAAAAAGCAGTAACGCTCACAGGTACAATCGATCACGACTTAACTACTCGCCAACGAGAGATTTTGGAAGTGCTGCGGCGGCATAATGGGGAGTTGTGGCAAAATGAATTGTTGCAAATTTGCAATGCTAGTTCTTCTATCCTCAAAACGCTGGCACAAAAGGGTTACATCGTTGTTGAAGAACGGGAAATATTGCGAACCGAACAGGGGCCAGCATTAGCAGGCGATGGGGCTAAATCTTTAACTGTTGCTCAAGCTGGTGCTTTAAAAACAATCCAAACACTAGATGGGTTTGCTGAAGTTTTATTGCATGGGGTGACAGGTTCAGGAAAAACTGAAGTATATTTGCAAGCGATCGCACCTCTCCTCAGCCAAGGTAAATCTGCCCTTGTTTTAGTCCCAGAAATTGGACTCACACCCCAGTTAACTGATCGTTTCCGCGCCCGTTTTGGTAATAAAGTCAGCGTTTATCACAGCGCTCTCTCCGATGGTGAACGTTACGACACTTGGCGACAAATGCTCACAGGAGAACCCCAAGTTGTCATTGGTACGCGTAGCGCCGTTTTCGCCCCTTTGCCCAACTTGGGTTTAATTATTTTAGATGAAGAACACGACAGCAGCTTTAAGCAAGACTCCCCCATACCTACCTACCACGCCCGTACTGTTGCCCAATGGCGAGCAGAGTTAGAAAGTTGTCCCTTGCTGTTGGGTTCCGCTACGCCTTCGTTGGAGAGTTGGGTAAGTGTGAGGGGGCAGGAGGCAGGAGGCAGGGGGCAGGGGGCAGGGGGAGCAGGGGGAGCAGGGGAGGCAGGGGAAGAATTTTTAACTTCTAATTCCTTACCTAGCACTTTTTACCTCTCACTTCCCGAACGGATCAACTCTCGGCCTCTACCGCCGGTGGAAATAGTGGATATGCGGCAAGAGTTGCAGCAGGGAAATCGTTCTATATTTAGTAGATCGCTGCAAGAAGCTTTGCAAGAGTTGCAAGAGAGAAAACAACAGGGAATTTTATTTATTCATAGGCGGGGACACAGTACCTTTGTATCTTGCCGCAGTTGTGGATATGTGTTGGAATGTCCGCACTGTGACGTGTCGCTGGCGTATCACCACACCGAAGAAAAAGCGCCGGAATTATTGCGTTGCCATTATTGTAACTATGCGCGATCGCATCCCAAATTCTGCCCTGATTGTAGTTCCCCTTACCTCAAATTTTTCGGTAGCGGTACTCAGCGAGTAACGCAGGAACTAGCGCGACAATTCCGAGACTTAAAATATATTCGTTTTGATAGCGATACCACTCGTAACAAAGGCTCACACCGTACCCTACTCACCCAATTTGCCAACGGCGAAGCGCATTTATTAGTGGGTACGCAAATGCTCACCAAAGGATTGGATTTACCCCAAGTGACACTTGTGGGCGTTGTCGCTGCCGATGGATTGCTAAATTTATCAGATTATCGCGCCAGTGAACGGGCATTTCAAACCTTGACTCAAGTAGCTGGACGCGCTGGTAGAGGTGATGATCCGGGGAGGGTGATTGTACAAACTTATACTACAGAGCATCAGGTAATTGCAGCGGTGCGATCGCACGATTATCACTCTTTCTCCCAAGCTGAATTAGAACAACGCCAAGCGCTTAATTATCCCCCTTATGGGCGGTTAATTTTGTTGCGCTTAAGTAGTCTCGATCCCATTCAAGTACAAAATACAGCACAAATCATCGCCACAGCCTTGAGTACAGAAGAAGAATTTGAGATATTAGGCCCAGCACCAGCGAGTATTTTACGAGTAGCTAATCGTTATCGCTGGCAGATATTGATTAAATTTGCCCCTGATGCATTGCCACAATTACCAGATTGGGAAGAAGTGCGATCGCTTTGTCCTACTTCTGTTAGTTTGACCATTGATGTAGACCCATTAAATATTATGTGATCGTGAACTACGTAAATAATTACGCATAAAAATCTTTTTTCTATTCTCCACGATTAGCTAATTTTGATATTTGTCTCAAGCGTAGTAATTGAGTAGAGCTTTGCATAATAATCCCTCAGATAGATGAACTGAATCTCACTCTCATCTAGTCATAAACTTAAAGCATACATTTTAAAAGAAACTTTTATGATTTGCTGTCAAGGTTTCTTGCATATTGAAAGCACAAAAAAATAAACTTTGCCAGCAACAGTTAACGGTTTACAGTGATGCTTTTGAAGATTTATTACTTTTTAGTTCATCATAGTTTGCCCAGTTAATAATTTAGAAAGTTCCCTTAAAAAAGAAGTTCAGGGGTTACTTAACTTCAAGTATTTGCTAAATAATTTATACACAGTATTGCATCCCTTCTAGACTCGGACTTGGAGGTGCTGAGTTCTGTTAGCGGTAGCGGGGCTTTGAGCCAGTGCTGAGTAAAAATATTAATTTCCAGCCCCTTGTTTATGCTTGGTGGTGAAGTTTTTTCATTGGGACTGCCTTCTTTAAGAACAGAATGCTGTGCGCTCTTAATGTTGGTGAGTAGGGTGAGCGGACAACCTAGCAAAATAATAGACCACTTGCAAAAGTAACTTTTGCACTTTTGTAGGGAAAGGGTAAAAGGGCAAAGGGAATTTTCCATCCCTTTCCCCATTCTCCCTTAACAAAGTTTGGGGGTTTAAGTCCCCTGCCTCTATAGGCAGCACGTTTTGTGTCGGGGTAAAATCCCCGTTACAAAACGTAATTGCGAATTGCGTTAGCGAAGCGGGGCGTTAGCCCATTGCGAATTGCGAATTGGTTTAACCTTTTCCCCACTTTTGCAAGAAGTCTAATGGTTTCCCTGATCCTTACGGTCATCATGTTCGTTTCTGGCCAGTAAAGGATCGCCAAGAATAATCATTGCAGATACTTGACCAATATCAATGGACTACTCACGTATCAATTACGACTACAAAGGCAAGGTATATATGATTTACAAGATTAAACCCAAAATACTGGTATTAGCAATTGTTCCAGCGATGATTGATTTTCAACCAAAGAATGCTCCTGTAGGATCTGGGTATATAAAAGACATTGGTCAAACTTACAATAATAGTCGGAGCTTTGGTTGGGTGCGTGAAGATAGCTTAGATAATACTACACCCACTCCCCTTGATATCCAACTCAATAGACGCGATCGCAAGCGAAGTGGCATTAAACAGCAACTTAATACATCCATTCATATACAAAATATTACCGACGGCAAGCTCACAATTGATGCTAAAGGTAGTAAAAATACCAAGCTCAACTATATCGCAGTAAGTAAACGTCCCTCGGTCAGAGCGAGCCATCCTACTGATAATCAGATAAATGTGTCACCGGATATCTCGATTACAGCAGACGTAAATCTCCCCAACGGTGGGATTGCCCTTAATACCCTTTCAGCCTCAACCATCAAGCTGATCGATAGCGGTACTAATACACAAGTTGCTGCCAACTACAATACTTCGGGTGGTGGAGATGTAATTGTAGTAACCCCGATAAATCATCTTAAGAATAATACCAAATATCTATTACAAATCACTGATCGGCTAAAAGATACCAATGGTGCTGCATTCTTACCCTATAGCATCAGTTTCACAACAGGTACCCTTGAGAACGAAACAAGCGATATTACTTTTGAGCAAATCTCACTACCGAATGTACCTGCCAAATCTTACACCACAATATTGATTGGGCCTGACAATAAACTCTATGCTTCCACCTTACAAGGTGAGATTTTGCGCTTCTTGATCAATGCTAATGGCACTCTCGGTACGCCACAAACGATTTCCTCTTTGCGGACTGCGAATGGTGGTAACCGAACTATTATTGGTATGCACTTTGATCCCTCATCAACAAATGCTAGCAACCTAATTTTATGGGTAACAAATAACTACTACTGGAATGGAACTGTTGATGCGCCGGAGTGGACTGGTAAAATTACTCGGTTGAGTGGTTCCAATCTAGAAATAGTAAAAGACTATGTGGTTGATTTACCACGATCAAGCCGTCAGCATTTAACCAATAGCATTGAGTTTAAGCCCAATGAGCCAAAAGTGCTGTATGTGTTGCAGGGTAGTAATAGTAGTACAGGCGCACCAAACGATGTCTGGAGTAATCGTCCTGAGCGGTTGTTAAGTGCTGCTGTATTACGAGTTGACCTGTCTAAGATCACCTCACCTCCTTTAAGCGTTAAGACGGAGGATGGAGGTACTTATAACCCTTTTAAAGCAGGAGCACCTGTAACTATCTTTGCTAGTGGTGTACGTAATGCCTACGATCTGGTTTGGCACACTAATGGTCAGTTGTATGTGCCAACGAATGGTTCAGCGGCTGGTGGCAATACGCCACATACACCTATCCCGCTGCCTGTTGCTTGCAAAAACCGTATCGATAAAGCTACTAATGGGGCTTATACCAGTCCATCCGTACTTAGTCTCAGCAATACAGGTACGCAGCGAGATTATCTGTTTCGCGTTGTTAAAAATGGTTATTATGGTCATCCTAATCCTAAGCGTTGTGAGTGGGTGTTGAATGGAGGAAATCCCACAGATGCTAAAGACCCAGGTCAGGTAAATGAATATCCCATTGGGACTTTACCTGACCGGAATTGGAAGGGTATTGCCTTCGATTTCGGAGATCATTATTCACCAAATGGTATCATCGAATACCGTAGCAATGTTTTAGGTGGCAAGTTACGAGGCAAACTCCTGGTGATACGTTACAGTTCTGGTAAAGACATCATTGTGCTAAAACCAGGTGGCCCAAACTTGGATATTATAAATTCCCAAACCGGTATTGCTGGCTTTACTGGTTTTAACCCAAGTCCATTGGATTTGGTTGAGAACCCGACGAATGGATATCTCTACGTGGCGCAGCTCAATGATGTGACTGGTATGGGCAAAATTACACTTCTGCGTCCACGCAATTAATAAGCTGTCGCCCATATAATCTGCACATTGTTTTGTGTTGACTGTTGACTGTTGAGTGTTAGCTGTCAGCAGTCAACAAACTTCATGAGTTATTGTGTAATCTAAAGGCGTAATAGCTTATCAGTTTTTCCTCTGCCTAGAGTAATGTAAAATCCTTAATTTTTGTAGCCAATTACGTACTCAGTTGGTGTCAAATATTTCAAGCTGATCGCTATTAGCCCATATATCTATCTACGCTCATTTATAGCTTCTCTCATATCCACTAATCGACTTATATATCCTCATTTCTGATTTACTAAAAAATTGTTGTCCGGCAATCTTTACAACTATTTAATTCAGCGATTATGATTTATCTGCAATCTATATCTGCAAATATTAATTTGAGCAAACTGAATTCTGACAATTGACGCATGTATTCTGTTCGATAAAATCCTCTTAAATATTTATATTTTTTGAAAGTAGCAAACTTCCAGAATGTATTGTATAAACAAATAATACTAACTAGCGAGATAGATGAACTAAAAGTAAAATTTAAATATTCTTAACAATATATTAATAATATCTGGATAGTAATAACTGAAACTAGTAAATCCAGATTAAAAAATAGCGGTGATCCGAGAAATCACCAAATTCCTCGAAATCAGATACCCCAACAGCTAATCTGTTATCTCTAAGAATTAGCTTGCTAACATTTAAATTTAATTGAGCGCAAAATTATGGGACAAGGTTTTTTGCAAATTGGCTTAACGCTGTGCATTGTCATAGCAATCACTCCGTTATTGGGTAAATATATAGCGCGTGTCTTCTTGGGAGAAAGAACACTGCTTGATTTCTTAATGAACCCGATAGAGCGAAGTATGTTCGTACTAGCGGGTGTCCGCAGAAAAGATGATATGACGGGTTCGCAATATATCCGGGCTGTATTGTACAGCAACCTGCTCATGGCTATTTCAGTGTATTTACTAATATATTTCCAGAGACTGTTGCCCTGGAATCCCAACGGCTTCGGTGCGCCAACCTGGGATGTATTGCTGCACACAACCATTTCATTCGTAACGAATACCGACCAGCAACACTATGCTGGTGAGACAACTTTAAGCTATTTTAGCCAGGTAGCGGCTTTAGGCTTTTTGATGTTCACCTCCGCAGCCACTGGGTTAGCCGTGGGAATTGCCTTTATTCGCGGATTGACTGGTAGAACATTGGGGAACTTTTACGTCGATCTCGTCCGGGGAATTACGCGAATATTGCTGCCGATTTCGATTATTGGAGCGATCGCTTTGCTTGTAGCAGGTGTACCACAAACATTAAAAGATACTTTAGTTCTGAGAACCTTAGAAGGTGGGACGCAATATCTTGCTAGAGGACCGGTGGCATCATTTGAGATGATCAAACTTTTGGGCGACAACGGCGGTGGCTATTTTGGCGTAAATTCAGCCCATCCTTTTGAAAATCCCAATGGCGCTTCTAACTTAATTGAAATGATCGCCATGATTTCTATACCAGCAGCCTTAATTTACACTTACGGTATATTTGCTAACAACATCAAACAAGCTTGGCTACTTTTTTGGATGGTGTTTGTGATTTTTGTCGTTCTAGTGGGAGTGACAGCCGTGGGAGAACTGCAAGGTAATCCCCTTGTGAATAACGCCTTTGGATTAGAACAGCCCAATTTAGAGGGGAAAGAAGTTCGATTTGGCTGGGCACAAACGGCATTTTGGGCAGTTATGACTACCGCTACTATGACTGGTGCAGTGAATGGGATGCACGATTCTTTGATGCCGCAAGGAATATTTTCGACTCTCTTCAACTTATTTATTCAGGTTATCTGGGGTGGGCAGGGGACTGGAGCCGCTTACCTATTCATTTACTTGATTCTCACAGTGTTCCTAACCGGGCTAATGGCAGGACGCACCCCAGAGTTTTTAGGACGCAAAATTGAAAAGCGGGAAATCGTCCTCGCCAGTGTGGTGCTGTTGATTCACCCAATTCTAGTTTTGATCCCCAGTGCGATCGCCTTAGCTTACCCCATCTCCCTATCTGGAATTAGCAACGCTGGCTATCACGGTATTTCTCAAGTAGTTTATGAATACGCCTCAGCAGCAGCAAATAATGGCTCCGGTTTAGAAGGCTTGAGGGATAACACCCTGTGGTGGAACTTGAGTACAATAGTTAGCTTAATAGGAGGACGCTACATTCCGATAATTGCCATCCTCCTCTTAGCTGACGGCATGTCTCGCAAGCAACAAGTACAAGAAACCCCTGCTACCCTGAGAACTGATTCTCTAGTATTTATTGGGATCACTGCTGGAGTGACACTGGTTCTGGGCCTATTGACTTTCTTTCCCGTTCTAGCTTTAGGCCCCATAGCTGAGGGTTTGAAACTAGCATCTGGCAGTTAGAAAATTTATGAGTTATAAGTCTGGAATTAAGAGAATACCAAAAAATAAATAAATTATCTGGTTTCGTAAGGTGTGTTAGCGATCGCGTAACGCACTCTACAGGTTGGATCTGTTTTTTATTGGAAACTCCTAACTCCTAACTTCTAACTTTTAACTCCTAACCGGAGCTTTCGGAGTCTCCGGCTCTGCTCCTAACTTTATTTATGAATCAAGTGGCAACTAACTTCAAAGCTAGACGCCCAAATTCTCGTTCTGGTGAGCGCCGCCAAGCACGCAAAAAAGCCAGGACAAGTAATAAGTGGCTGTACTTACGGGCAATTAGAGATGCTTTCGTCAAGCTCAACCCTAAGTATGCAATCAAAAACCCAGTGATGTTTGTAGTTTGGGTGGGGACAATCATCACCCTATTGCTAACAATTGATCCCAACCTATTTGGGCCACCTCTCCAAAAGAACCCGCAACTTTTCAACGGCTTGTTGTCGGGGATTTTATTCTTGACAGTTTGGTTTGCCAATTTTGCCGAAGCGGTGGCAGAAGGGCGAGGTAAAGCCCAAGCCAATGCCTTGCGATTGACGAAATCAGAGGCGATCGTTAAAAAACTTGCTGCCGACGGCACAATTGATGAAGTTTCATCCACCACTCTTAAACAGGGTGACACTATCTATGTCCTTGCTGGCGATATTATTCCCGCCGATGGCGAAGTAATCATGGGTATCGCCTCAGTAGATGAATCGGTAATTACTGGAGAATCGGCACCACTATTAAAAGAATCAGGCTCCGACGTTTCTAGTTCTGTGACTGGTGGGACGCGGATTATCTCAGATGAATTAATTATTCGCATCACTGCTGACCCAGGTAAAGGTTTTATTGACCGGATGATTGCCTTGCTGGAAGGGGCAGAACGTAGCAAAACACCCAGTGAAATTGCTCTGACAGTATTGCTGGCAGTTCTAAGCCTAGTGTTTTTGTTAGTTGTAGTAACCTTGCCCGCACTTGCCTACTATGTCAACAGTCCAGTCAGCGTGCCAATTTTAATTGCCCTATTAGTAGCATTAATTCCTACCACCATTGGCGGCTTACTAAGTACCATCGGCATTGCTGGTATGGATAGAGTTACCCAATTTAACGTCATTACCGCTTCCGGGCGAGCAGTCGAAGCCTGTGGTGATGTCAACACTTTAGTTCTCGACAAGACAGGTACAATTACCCTCGGTAACCGTTTGGCGGAAGAGTTTATTCCCATCAACGGTCATTCAATGTCAGAAATTGCTAATGTTGCGTGGGCGGCTAGTGTCTTTGACAATACACCAGAAGGTAAATCCATTGTCAGACTGGCAGAAAATTTAGGCGCACGGTTTGATTTTGACTCCAGTCAGGCAGAAGGCGTTGACTTTTCTACAAAAACATGCATGAGTGGCACGAACTTGCCTGGTGGGTATGAGGCCAGGAAGGGAGCAGTAGAAGCCATTAAAGGATTTGTCCGTTCCCGCAACGGACGCAATACACCAGAATTGGATGCTGCCTACGAACGAGTTTCTCGCCTGGGAGGTACACCCCTAGCAGTCAGCCTCGATAACGAAATTTATGGGATTGTTTATCTCAAAGATATAGTTAAACCTGGTATCCGCGATCGCTTTGAGCAACTGCGACGGATAGGAGTACGTAGCATCATGCTCACTGGAGATAACCGAATTACAGCTTCTGTCATTGCTAAAGAAGCTGGGGTAGATGACTTCATTGCCGAAGCCACACCAGAAGACAAGATCAGTGTCATTAAAAAGGAACAAGCAGCAGGCAAATTAGTTGCCATGACAGGAGATGGAACTAACGATGCTCCAGCATTGGCCCAAGCTAACGTTGGCGTTGCGATGAATACAGGGACGCAAGCTGCAAAAGAAGCCGCCAACATGGTCGATTTGGACTCCGATCCCACAAAACTGATCGATATCATTAGCATTGGCAAACAATTATTGATTACTCGTGGAGCATTGACTATATTTTCCATTGCTAATGATATTGCTAAATACTTTGCAATTATCCCAGTGATATTTGTCGCTGCTAATTTGCAAAGCTTGAATATTATGAATTTAACTAGCCCTAATTCTGCTGTCCTATCAGCGTTGATTTATAATGCTTTGATTATTCCAACTTTGATTCCCTTGGCAATGAAGGGTGTGCGGTTTAGAGCGTTGACAGCTAATCAGCTACTCCAACGAAATATCTTAATTTATGGCTTAGGTGGGTTAGTTGCGCCGTTTATCGCCATTAAGTTGATAGATATACTGATTACAATGGTGGGTTTGGCTTAAGGAGAGCAAAAGTAAAGATGCTGGCAAACATTTTTACTTTTACCTGTTGAAAGAGGCAAAAAGAAGCAAATGAATAAACAGGTCGATGTTTGGGAAAAGTTTCTACCAATGAATGTAATACAGGTAATGTCCTTTGTTTGCTCCCAATGCCATAAACAACACCTACCAAAGAAGATGCGGTGGGGGACGCGTTAAACCAGCAAACATCGCCGGTTCATCGCGTCTGTTTATCTGCATGTCTTATCAACACTCGCTATTTTTATCCTGCTGTGCTTGAATGTGGTAATTGCCCCAGTTATTTATGCTGTTAGCAACAGCATCTTTGAAGATCGTTCTGATTGGGTAAAATAATTAAAATTAAAAACTAAAAATTAAATTTTAGTAGTAATTGGAAAACTTTTTATGGCTATTATTCGAGAAACTATCAGAGCAATTTTTATAACTCTAATGCTTTGGTTGTTGACTGCAATCATCTATCCTCTAATAATCCTTGTAGTTGGTCAAGTTTTTTTGCCCTATCAAGCTAATGGCAGCATTGTGCTGAATCTAAATAATGAACCAATTGGTTCAGCTTTGATTGGTCAAGTGTTCACATCTGAGCGATATTTCCATCCTCGTCCCAGTCCAGTTAGATATAGTCAAGGCAAAAGAGCCAAGCCAACTGGCATATCTGGAGCTAGCAATCTCGCTGCTACTAATCCAGAGCTACTAAAGCGGATTCTAGAAGAAGCCGATCAATTACGAGACGAAAATCTTCAACCGATTGCTGATATAATTTATACCTCTGCTTCTGGTTTAGATCCGCATATTTCCTTCAGAGCAGCACGACAGCAATTGACGCGCGTTGCTGGTGCGCGGGGAGCAAATGAAGATGAGATCCTACGTTTAATTAATAAATATACTGATGACAGATTTTTATGGATTTTTGGCGAACCAGGAGTCAATGTTCTGCGATTGAATTATGCTCTTGACTTGCAGGATATTAATCGTCAGCAAAATCAGTAAATTAGTCATTAGTCATTTGTCATTGGGCATGGATTATTCTCTTTGTCCCTTCATCTCCCCCACTCCCGACTCCCGACTCCCCACTCCCTATTTTCAATAGATTTGCATATTATTGCCAGCGAAAAAATGGTTTCAACCAAATAGGGAATCAAATTTCCACAAAAACCTCAGAAGTAAAACTTCCATGCAGACCATAGGGGATATGATGCTTCAGATGTAGCCGTGCGATCGCTCCTTTAGAGAAATCACTAGCATCCAAAATTATCAAATCTGACCGATGATGGGCAGCATCAAAAACCAAAGCTAATACCCAACCATCATCTTCCTTTTCCGAACCTGGACGCGGGACAAAAATCGGTTCACCAATAAAACCACGGGTTGCAGCACTCCAAAATTGTCTTTCTCCAGACTCTAAATCAATTTTCAGCAATGCTTGTAAGGGAGCATTACCAGTTTCTGCATGAGCCGCACCTATATATAGATATCGATAAGAGTGTCCCACATTCGCCGGATGTATGCTGGGAAATTCACAACAGCGGCTATCAATTAATTCCCGCCCGATTGTCCCATCCTTTAGATTCAGACAAAATCGCCAGAGTTGTCCAGGTGAATTCGCCTCAAAATCAACTTGTCGAAAATCGCTTTTGGGTTCTACTTCTGGTAAAGATTGATAGCAAATGGAGTCAATCAAAACTTCGCCTCCTACCTCAAAGGCATTGACGTGATGGAAGACGAAACCAGACTGAGTTTCCAGAATTTTTATCTCTTCTTGCCCTTCTTTGGGGAAACGGGGAATAATTAAAATTTGAGTTGGCTGATTTGGCTGAAATTTGATACATTCTCCCGCCGCACGTATTCCCAAGGCAAAAGGTATGGGATTGAAGGTGACAGGATTTTGAAAGAAGATGCAGTAATTGGGAGTAATGACAAAATCGTGAATGAAACAGAAACCAGGAACCTTATGAGCGTGCTGTTTGACAATTTCACCCGCTGGGTTTAGCTCGAAAATAGTAATTGTAGTAGATAATCCCGGCTTAATTGAGAAGTTTACCAAGCAAGGTGCGCCCCCATCTTCATCGAAACTATTTTCAATGCGGGGATGTGCAGCGAAAGCTTCACCTGTTGACAAGGCACCATTAAAATATTCATTGCCCAAGGTTTCAAGAGTATAAGGATCGAGGCGATATGGTTCAGCCGCTTCCCACATTGCTAACAGTTTACCGCCCCAATAGATAACATTTGTATTGGCGATATTTTTGAGTTTGAAATCAAAGATATTAGCTAGCCAACCGCCGGGCTTTTGAGTACCAAAAGTGCCGCGATAGAGAATTTTTCCCGCCTTTTGCTCTGCCAAATAGCCAGTTGTGTGGACAAATCGGTTGCGAAAATGGGCACGACCATTGGTAAAGGTAATTCTGCTAATCATCCCATCCCCATCAAACGGGTGATGAAGAGGTTGCCCATTTACATCCAGCAAACCGGGGCCATTTCTAAAGAGCGTACCTTGTAACTCTGTGGGAATTTGTCCTTCTATATCATCAATCCAATAATCAAACTCTTGGGTGAGAGATTGATATCCTCCTTGCCAGTCTCCACGGGTGTAGGATTTTTCTGTAGCTGGACTTTCTTGAATTTTAAAATGCATATACTTTGTTTTTTCTTGTTATTTTTCACGAAAATATTTAGCTGCTCAAAATAATTTATTTGCAGCTTTACTACGCTACTTACTACAACGGTAAGGCAGCGCACTCATTTGAATTAGGGTGAAATTTATTCCACTATTTTCGACTCTGATTCTCTCAGTACCAACTCAGACATCAAATCCGGTAAAAACGGTTGTTCCTCATCCTTTGATGTCTCAGTTTGTTCTTCAGCAGCAGGTAGCCAGTTGATAAATGGTAGGGGTAATAGCGTGCTGAGGTTAGTAATTACCACCAACAGCCAAAGTGACTCAAAGTTTGTTGCGGTGATCCCCAGCCAATAGGTGATTAATGCCCCGAATGCATGGGAAACCGTTCCTGCTGAATTAAACACCGACATCAACAAGGCAAATAATGTCGCTTCCACACCAGAGGGACAAAGCCTGGCTGCTAAGACCATCACTGGCATAAAGGCAATTTTCCCCATCACAGTGAGAATCAGGCTATCACCTAAACTAAACCAGTGGTCATCTATAGCCAATAGCCTGTTTGTATGAGTCACTAATAACAGCATCGTCATCCCCAAAATTGAGGAAAGGACAATACTCCAAGCAAAAATCACCCGAAAAGGGATGTTTTTGAGGAAACGTTGAAAAATCCAAACACCTGCTAAAGAAGCGAAACTTGTAACCAAGTTTACCCGCCCCAAAAATTCTGGTTCAAAGTGAAGTTCGTTGGTAGAGAAGTAGAAAAAGGCTGATTCAGCATTTGGGGTAGCTTGCCAAATGAAGATAAACGCCGTTGGTAGCCAAATTCTTTTTTGGGTAATGGCTTGGCGTAGCTGCCCCAGTTGATGTTTGATTGATAAAGGGTTGGTGTGGCTAGTATCTTGAGTATCTTTGCTAACGGGGGACTCAGCAATTAACCAAGCTACTCCTGAGACGATGAGAGGGAATAAGGCGGTGATTCCAAAGACAGTACGGGTAGTAAAGTATTGGAGTAGCAGACCGCTAAAGTATGCTGTGATTAAACCTCCGATCGCAGAAACACCCCAACACAGAGATTGTAATGAACCTGCTTTTGCTTGCGATTCGCCTCTAGCTCGTTCTACAACCAGCGAGTCAACTATCACGTCACTCATGGCAACGGAGAGAGAACCAAGAGCGATCGCTAACGTAGCTGCCCAGCTAGTATGAACTATTGTGGCCAGACTTACCCAGGAAGCAGTTCCCAATATCCCAGATAAAATCAAGTAAGGACGCCGACGATAGCCAAATATAGGCAAGCCATCAGAGATAAAACCAAACACCGGCTTGATCATCCAAGGTAGGAAGACAATTCCCAACAGCGCCGACACCTCGACGGGACTCAGCAGCAGTTCATCTTTAAGGAAAAAGCTCACGGCTAGACGCGATAATCCTAAAATTCCTTGGACAAAATAAACGGTGAGAATTGCAATTAACTCTGCATTAGGTTCATTACCCAAGAAGATTTTCTGTGTTATGGAGTCTTTGACCTTGGACAAGCCAGATGATTGAAGCACCATTCGATAAATATTTTTTAAGTTTTATCTACTTTTCTATCATATCGATTCTTCAGAAGTGGGCTTTGTTTGTATGCCCGTAAACTCCGCAAATTTCATTCGTCATTGCTCAAGTTGACATACCGTTCGGTTAAAGAATTTCTTGGTTGAGGCAGGCTAGCGTTGCAGGGGGAGAAGAGAAGCTGTTCTTGAGAGAAGAATGGCTGAACATATACTTCTTGCCTCCCCTGCTCCCCCCAATACGGTTCGGTTAGCTTGTTTACCCTGCGGAGATCCCCCCAACCCCCCTTAAAAAAGGGCTAATTTCCTCACTTACCCCCTTTTTAAGGGGGTCGCCACAGGCGGGGGGATCTTATCCGAACCGTATTAGCTCTACCCCTACCAACATATTTGTATAGCAATCCTAAATCAAAGGATTAGGGCGAACCTACCGGAAGTAAGCTCGCCCTAACTTGTATTTAACTGAATTGTTATCGGAAGTTTTGAAATCCTGCCTACAGCGCTACGCGAAGGTGAAGCCTGGTTTTGTATACGAGTCAGAAAGGAGACTTCCTGGCTTAGGCATCTACTTATGACAATTGCAAAGCTGACTTTTTCTTGACTCGACGAGTCAGAACTGAAGTAGCACCCACAAAACCAATCATAAAAACTCCTAATACAGAGGAAGACTCAGGAACTGCTCTAATAACATTACCAGTGATACCACTGTAGCCAGTGGCGACTGTGTGATTATCTGATTCAAAACCAGTTCCGCCAATATTGGTGAATTTAACCTGATCAAAAGTTCCGGCAACATCATAGAAGTTGATGAATGCATAGGGTTCTCCAGAATTTTGATTTTTGAATGCCGAATTAGGATTACCGTAGTAGCTAGTTTTATTTGGTAGCTTTGCGATATAACTAACCACATCAGCAGTAGTAATTCTTTCTACAAGATTACCTTTTGAATAAAATTCAAGTACGTTATTAGCGTCTCCCGCAGACCACCAAAGTCCAAAATAACTTTGTGCTGTTGTCAAATTTAAGGTAGAGACCGTTTGCTTACCACCCGATCTGCTCGTATCTACGTCAAAATATTTGCCTGTTCCATCAGCACCACCATATTGGTCTTTATCGACGATCAGAGTATTCGTATAGCTACCAACATCAGTCCATTGAAAGCCTGTTGCACTGTAACCTGTTGTTAGTGTTGAAGCATCAAAATTTTGTACATTATAATTAAGAAGATTTGAGTAATTTGCAGTTTGTTTGCCTGCCTCTTCTATTGATATCGAAAAAGATGCAGCCATTACAGGGCTGGTAACAGTAGCTAAAGACAAAACGACACTAGAAGCGATCGCGGACTTAATTAAAAGACTTTTCATTTGACAATCCCTTTTTGTTTTTTAATCTCTCGTGTTCATAGCCTCATTGTGCTATGTGCTTCTAGATTCCAACATCAGAAGGATTACTACTTTTTTGATTTGACTATATCCAGATAGAAATGCAGGTTATTGGGCTTTATTTAGAGGATAATCACTGATATTATGTTCTGTGATATCTATAGCTTTATGTAGAAAATGCGAAGTTCTCAGTGCTAAATTGTAAACAAGATTTATTTATAAACAGTGCCATTTTGTGATTCGCAGGCAGTTCATATTTTTAGGGTTCTAGGTCAAGAAGGCATGAGGTATTATGCTATGCAAATTTCTGAAAAACCTGTGCTTATCCCTTGGCTGAATAGTTTTTCAACCTCACGACCAAGATTATATTGGTTTTTATTTAAAGTAATTACATAATCTGCATAATTCTAGAGTGATTAACTGCACAATCTCTTTCTGACAAACGATTGCATCAATCACAATAGACATCTGGTGAGAATGAATGTAGAGACGTTGCATTGCAACGTCTCTACAAGGGTTTCAGGTAACGCATAATTAATTTGTGGAGATGTCTAATACATCTAGGGCAGTTCTAATACCTTTCATAACTCTGGAATTGCTGTAATTTCAAACTGAATTCTTCTTTCTGCTTCAAAGAAATACCACTTTCTTTGACGGGTAGCTGTCGGCTGCCTCTCACCACTTCTCTGACAATTTGTCTGTCTTCAGTCAACTATGCCACCTGAGTTTTTTTGACATGGGTAGTAACATGAATTAAACTACATCTTGCAACAAAAGAGTCTTGATCAATGCATCCAACTGAAGAAGCTGCTGTCTCTACTCGCGTTATCGGTTTAATTAGTGGCACATCCGTAGATGGCATAGACGCTGCGTTGGTAGAGATATCTGGTACAGAATTGGATCTCAAAGTTGAGTTGCTAGCTGGGGTAACATATCCTTATCCAGCCGAACTCAGAGAAAAAATATTGGCAGTTGGTGCAGGCGTTGCCATCTCAATGGCAGAATTGGCAGAAATAGATGATGCGATCGCTCAAGTCTTTGCCCAAGCGGCCCAAAATATTCAAACTGGTCATCAGCCAACCACTCTCATTGGCTCCCACGGTCAAACAGTTTATCATCGACCACCTGCGGATAGGGGAATAGGAACCACTCCCCACTCCCCACTCCCCACTCCCCACTCCCTACTAGGTTACAGTCTGCAACTAGGGCGCGGTGGATTAATTGCCCATCTTACGGGCATTACAACTGTGAGCAACTTCCGCGTTGCTGATATCGATATTGGTGGTCATGGTGCGCCTCTCGTGCCCAGAGTCGATGCCTATTTACTCAGCCATCCTCAAGAGGGGCGTTGTATACAAAACATTGGTGGTATTGGTAATGTTGCTTATATTCCGCCTCGGCATGGCGACTGGCTCTCAAAAATTCGCGCTTGGGATACTGGTCCAGGAAATAGTCTGTTGGATCTAGCGGTGGAGCATTTAAGCGCTGGTGCTAAAACTTACGATCAAGATGGCAATTGGGCAGCGAGTGGTACTCCTTGCCATCCCTTGGTAGAACAATGGCTCAACCAAGACTATTTTCATCTGCCGCCGCCCAAATCTACTGGTCGAGAGTTATTTGGTGTGGCTTACCTGCATCAGTGTTTAAAAGATGCCCAAGCGTACCAACTTAACACTGCCGACATACTGGCAACTCTGACAGAACTTACAGCTGCTTCAATTGTTCATAGTTACCGCACTTTTTTGCCGGAAATGCCACAGCGGGTATTATTATGTGGTGGTGGTAGCCGCAATCTCTATTTGAAAAGTCGATTAGAGTTGTTGTTAGCATCAATACCAGTATTGACTACAGATGAAGTCGGTTTAAGTGCAGATTTTAAAGAAGCGATCGCCTTTGCAGTTTTAGCCTACTGGCGACATTTGGGTATTCCTGGCAACCTACCTACTGCGACTGGGGCACCTCAAGAAGTGCTTTTGGGAGAAATTCACCAAAGTTACTCCTGAATCTTGAAACAGGAACAATAAGATCAAACATTTCTTCATTCAGCACTGGTAACTTAGCACTGCTATAACTGTAGTCTTGGCGGCACTCGATCAAGGCAGGGAATATAGAAGGTGGCTCATACTTTTTTATTGGAACCAGGACGCTGGGCAATGCAAGGAAATTGGCTGGAACGTAATGGTATGCCAATCAGCGTCAAGGGTATGACCTTGGTCGCTTGGAACCGAGATAATTGGTTCACTATGGCTACAAAGTTGGTATTTCCAGGTAGTGATCGCTCAGAAATCTCTCTGCAATACAAGGGGCGGCTGCATGAGGGAGAGCGTCAGTATACTTTTTTACTTCAACATAATATTTTAGGGCAGGTTGAAGGTGAAGGCTGGATTGGTTTAGATACTATTGTGCAGCGTTACTGGGTAATAGGCGATCGCCAGCGTCGTAGTGGTTTTGAAACCCTGCACCGAATTTCGGAAGATACATACTACCTTAGTAGTGGCATCTTGGCTGGTCATTTTTTAACTAACACAATGGAAGCTAGCCTAGAGCGTCAGTCAACTTAAGGGTAGCGCTGCCTCACTGCTGTGCGTTTAGGCAAGGAGCCTGCCGCTCAAACATTTCTGCCAATGCACTGCTGCCTCAACGCCTGATGTCTCATATTTGACCTCAAAGAGTCATCGTTTATTCTCACGAACCTACTGAGTTGTATACTAAATAAGAAATTATCAAATTATTGTTAGACTTTTAGTATTTTTACCGAATCGTGTAGTCTGGAGTCCAGTTTCATGAATCCTAAAGTCTCTGTCATTATCCCTGCTTACAATACTGAAGCTTATATTGCAAAGGCAATAGAGTCAGTCTTAGAGCAAACGCTCACAGATATTGAACTTATCATAGTCGATGATGCTTCAAGTGATAAAACTGTAGAAGTCGCTAAAAGTTTTACTGACCCACGTATTAAAGTAATAGTTAATCAACAAAACCTTGGGGCTGCTGCTGCGCGTAATTTTGCTCTGAGAGCAGCCCAAGGAGAATGGATTGCTGTGCTTGATTCAGATGATTGGTATGCTCCTGAAAGATTGGAAAAGCTTGTGTCACTGGCACATGAGAGAAATGCAGACATGATTGCTGACGATCTTTATTTAATCAAGGATGGCGAAACATCTCCTTGGAGCACATTGATTCAAGAAAGTGAAAAACGTATAGATAAAATTTTCCAAATTGATATCGTTTATTTTGTAGAAACTGATGTCTATGGAGAACCAGGGTTGCATCTTGGTCTAAGTAAGCCTCTATTCAAACGAGAATTTTTGGTTAAGCACGGCATTGAATATGATGATGCTATCAGGATGGGCCAAGATTTTTGGATTGATATGAAATGCTTAATAAAAGGTGCTCGCTTTTTTCTTGAGCCAAAACCTTATTATTTCTACCGCTCACGCCCCGGCTCTCTTGTATATAAAAGCCAATTGTCCCGTCTAAATCAATATTTGAATGCTAGTAATTCTTTTATGCAACAAGAGGTTGTGAAAAATAATCCAGCTTTAATGCGTGCTTTATCTTATAATGTTGCGGTCTATAAAAAACATCTAGCTTACTTTCAAGTTGTAGAGCCTTTAAAAGAAGGAAAATGGTTAACAGCATTGACAGAAATGTTTAAAAACCCATACTTTTTTTATGATTTTATTTCACGATTGAATAATATTATCGGTCGTCGAATCCAATATTATGTGATGGGTAACAAATCAGTTTTTGACATTTCTTATAACATACAGAGACAACGAAAAACTACCAATTAGTACTATTCAATTTTTTTCAATAAATAATCCATCCTTACGTAATCACTGGAATGATCCCTACTTACAAAATAAATGTAGAGAACAACCTTGCTATAGATAGGGGAAAAGTACTAATTAAGCCAAACTTTAGTTCTCGGTAATTGCCCACTAAAATAACCTAAGTTTGACGAACCCTTCGCTGCTTTAAACTCAAGTTCAAGTTTCTCTCCCACTTGCAGAAAGACGGTTTTAAATAGTAAAACTTCTTAAAGGCCTTTTGATTGGGCTAATTATGCGGACACTATATAAGCCGTCTAAAATCACGTTAAAATAACAGTCATAAATCCTAATAAGCTAGAGCATTATTTACGAGGCATAAGGGGTTGGAGCTTAAAAAACCTGCCCAGCACGGCTTCATTTCGTCTCCTTAGGCTTTATTAATATTCAAAACTCCGCACTCATTACTTAGTTCTGAGAACTCTGTTGTGAGTGTGGTGCTCCCTAATTAAGGTTTTACCAGATCCTAGAGTTATCTATTTAGTGAAAATTGGGCAAACTAAAATTACATCACAATGAGACGGTATGAGCCTAGAAAGTCATTCTGGGCGCAATAACTCAAATATCAGTTTGAATGCACTTTTCCTCGCAAATACTTACAACCTGCTTTTGGATTCAAATTCTCTATGTCAGACCCCAATATTGGTCGCTTACTAAGCAAACGCTACCAACTCCAGGAGTTAATCGGTACTGGAGCAATGGGTCGGGTTTATCGTGCTAAAGATACTTTGTTGGGAGGTGTACCTGTTGCGGTTAAGTTTCTGGCGCTATCAATCCAAAATGAAAAGATGCGATTGCAAGACCGCTTTGAGCGAGAAGCAAAAACCTGTGCTTTACTAGGGCAAAAAAGTATCCACATTGTCCGAGTCATGGACTATGGCGTAGATGACAATAACACCCCGTTCTACGTCATGGAATATCTACAAGGACAAAGCCTGAACAATATTATTCGCAAGCAACGGCTGCCTTTACCAAGATTCCTGAGTATGGCGCGTCAACTCAGCTTGGGATTACAGTGCGCCCATGATGGCATCCCAGTTGAGGGCACTATTTGCCCAATTATCCATCGCGATATCAAGCCAAGCAATATGCTGGTGATTCAAGATCCCAGTTTTGGAGAATTGGTCAAGGTTCTAGATTTTGGTATTGCTAAGTTATTACAGTCAGACGGCGACCATACAAAATTCTACTTGGGGACATTGGCTTATTCTTCTCCCGAGCAGATGGAGGGTAAGGAGTTAGACAACCGTGCTGATATTTATAGTTTGGGCGTCATGATGTTTGAGATGCTCACAGGCAAAATGCCATTAGTGGCACCAACTCACTCTTTTGGAGCATGGTATAAAACACATCACTATCAAAAACCACGTTCTTTTGCTGAGGTTGTGCCTGGATTAGAGCTACCAAAAGAAATCGAAAATTTGGTGATGAGTTGTCTAGCTAAAGTAGCACGCGATCGCCCCCAAAATATCGCTGAAATCCTCAGAGTTTTAGCATCTCTAGAAAAGCCTGAGCATACAGGGAAAATCAGGCAAGATAGCCATGCGCTAGTTCCTACTATTCCAGTGAGCAATGAGCTTGAACAAAAGACAAAAGCCGATTTGCGGGTATCTTGGTCAAACGATGACATCACTAACACCATTTCTTGGCCTCAAAATAAACCAATTGCCGATATTGTGTTTCCCCAGCCCATTCATACTAATGGAGAGCTTTTACCAGCTCTGTGGGTGATGCTACCGCAAGAGGAAATTCAAAAGCGCTTAGTCTGTACCCGCTATAACCAATTTCTTTTCATCTCTATTCCCCATCCCATGCTGCTATGGATTACTGTCATCTACAACCGCAAACATGGCGCTAAATGGTTGCCTTACTACCTTGATCTCAAAACCAATCTTGGTCAAGAAATTGTTCGGTTACTACAGCACACAGGTTACTACCGCCTGTTGTTCTTTGCACGAGAAACACCAAATCGCTGTAGCCATATCTTGCTTTCTGGCGTTGCTTCTGCCCAGCGCCAACGACTGCAAGAGTGGGTCGCAATGAGCAACACATTGATATCCTCTGCCGATCCCCAAATTAGTAAAAATTTACTTAAAAGAGAGTACGAAAAGATTAAGCCTCAAACTCTCGCGAAACTGGAAAGTATTGATACAGACTCACCATACGATCTTTCCAACTAGGAATAATTTCTTAATGTTACATGTTTTCGATGTAGCCAAGGTGTGGCCACTCAAAATATGTAAACTTTTATAAACAAAATATGTATAAAGTTGTAAGTTCTAGTTATATGTATAAAGAGTGAAAAAACTAGCTGCCAAATCACGGCTATTTAAATTCTCTCTCAATCTTCCTTTGTACATAGTTCCGGGAGATTGTAGATTTACACAGGTTAATCCGCACACTAGACGAGATGAAAGGAAGTCTAGCTAAAGCATCCAAGATTTGTCCTGCAAAAGATAAATCTAGGCTATAGCAAATGTGTCGTAGATAAGTTTGCTCATTTTTAGTTTTTTGAATTGAATTTTTGTCCAAGGTTTGTAGTATTATTTATCGAAGTTGACGCCCCGACATCCCCAGCTCTTTTCCTCCTTGGAACCAAGCAAGAGAAGGAGGTCGCCCACTGCGACAGTAGAACGACTCTATGCCATAGTGGAACCGGAATCTAAGCCCCACTGGTGCTTAAGAAGCTCTTGATAAGTTGCCTCGCGCACGACCATTTGCTCATAGAGCTTTACTAAAAAGTCTTTAGCTTGATCGTGGCTCATATTTTGCACCTGAGTAGCGAATGAGCAGATGCTGAATTGCTGTTCCAAGGATAGTTTCATTGGTTGGTTCATAGTTAACTCCGAAAAAGAACGCGTAAAGGTGATATCGCTCACAGAAGCCCAAATTGGATAATATTTGGACTATTAACTGTCCAACATTTGTTCCTCCGTATTAAGAAAGATAACAACTGTTTGACACATTAACCACATCCTAAATGTGGATTTTTTCTGTTCTGATATCTTGCACATAATCCTACTGATATACCACCCAAGTCAGTTGAGGCATATTCCGGAAAATAGGCTTTGTTTTGCCTAAAATAAGTATAAATACCTCGTGACTCCTTACTGCTTTGAACAATTCTCCTTTGAGGAGAAGCTCAGATGTAATCCTTAACCCTTGAGAGTTTTTCTGTTTCGGAAAAACTAATATGCTGCCTCCCCCAGTTATGAAAGGAGCTTTGAAGGGCAGGGATTTTAAGGATTTTGGGGAATAAATGGTAATAAGCGTGAATTATAATCGCTCTACCCTATTACATGCAAGATGTCAATTTATCAATTTATGCAAATTTAGCCTCATTAGGTTACTTTTGAGGCTAAAAGTATTTGTATCAAATTGTAAAAACGAAAAATGCTCACACTGAACAAATTGCTGAGTATATCTACCAAATCTGGATTAGAAGCAAAAACTCATAACCATTTTGGATTTTGGATTGAATGAAAAATCCAAAATCCAAAATTTAAAGTTGAATAACTCATAACTATTTAGTCAAGTGAGACGATGACAACTGTGATGTTATCGTGCCCTCCGTGGTCTTTGGCAGCCTCAACTAGAGAGATGGCGGCTTTATCAAGCCAAGGAGTTTCTTGGAGGCAGCTAGCAATCTTCTGTTCGACAAGTTCTTCTGTGAGACCATCACTACATAACAGCAAGCGATCGCCAGCTTTTACATCTAGTGGTTGCACATCAACCTGATGCAAGTCTTCACGCCCCAAACAGCGCGATAATACATGACGAAAAGGATGTAATCGTGCTTCATCTAAAGTGATGTCACCGATTTTGATTGCCCGTGCTACCCAAGTGTGGTCTTCAGTTACTTGTTCTAATTGCGATTCTCGGAAGCGATACAGCCGCGAATCACCAACATGAGCGCACCAGGGCGACTCTGGGGAGCGAAAAATTACTGCTACAACCGTAGTACCCATGTCGGCGCGTTCGGGATGATTTTGCTGATCCTGCAAAATAGCTTCATTAGCACCCCACAAAGCTTGCTCTAACAGTTCTTGAGAAGATTTAGAGGATTCCCAATTTGCCAGCAAATACGCCTGAATTTCTCCAGTGGCAATGCGACTTGCTTCTTCACCTCCGGCATGACCACCCATGCCATCTGCAACAATGAAAAACCGCCCCTCTGGGTCGATATAGTAAGCATCCTGATTATTAGAACGAATAAGTCCCGGATCGCTAAAACCCGTGAAATTAAGTTTCATAAATTTTTTTGCAACAATTAATACATACGATCGTAACGGTCAAGGCGTAAAAGTAGTCGGATCAGAATCACTGAAAGCCCTGCTGCAATTAAACCAGGCACTAGTGCCCACCATACATATTTGGTGGTAGCCACTAAGATCGTAGCTGAAAGTGTAAAACCACTGATTAACAGAGCATAACTTATTGAAAGCTGAATACTGCTTTGGCGCCGCAACAGCCGTTCAGTTTCTATAGACCGAACGCGCAGGCGCATATCTCCCCGTTCTAACTTCTCTAGCGTATCCTCTAACCGACGTGGTAGACCAAACGCTGTACTACCTACCTGAGCTGCTTGACGGCTTAATTCGTTAAGAAAGCTATTCCCCTCAGAACCATTCATATCGGTCATAAGCTGCATTGCATATGGTTTGGCAACTTCCATAAAGTTAAACTCTGGATCTAAACCTTTGCCTACCCCTTCTAGAGTAGAAAAGGCTCGCATCACAAAAGTGAAGGTTGCTGGAAATCTAAATGGCTGATTATAAGCTATTTCGTAAAGGTCGTCACTAATTGCTGCCACCGATTGGTTTTCAAATGGCTTATCCATGAAATGATCCAGCATGTACTGGACGGAACGTCGGACTGGCCCCATATCATCAGTTGGTGCGATCGCGCCTAAATCGATCAGAGACTGAACAACGCGATCGCCATCTTTTTGGGCAATCCCAAACAGTGTTTGCATCAATCCTTCGCGGACGTTGGACTTAATCCGCCCCATCATGCCGAAATCGTAGAATATCAGAGCACCATTTGCACTAATGGCAATATTGCCTGGGTGAGGATCGGCGTGGAAAAAGCCACTATTGAGCAACTGTAGTAAGTAGGCTTGAGCGCCTTGACGAGCGATCGCCTTTCGATCCAAACCTGCTGCTTCTAAAGCTTCGTATTGGCTAATTTTAATTCCAGGGAGATATTCTAAAGTCAGCACTCTGGAACTGGCATAACGCCAATATACTCTTGGGACATTCACCCAATCGTAGCCGCGAAAATTTCGGCGAAAAGTATCGGCGTTACGACCTTCATTAAGATAATCAATTTCTTCCCAAAGAATGCGACAACACTCTTCATAAATACCTAACCAATCTCGCCCCCGTCCCCATTTGGGATGGTTTTGAAAGTAGCGGGTAATTCCTTTGAGAATCTGTAAATCTATTTCAAATAACTTCTTTAGTCCAGGACGTTGCACTTTGACAACAACCAATTCCCCTGTATGCAGCACAGCTTTGTGTACTTGACCCAAGCTAGCGGCAGCTAAGGGAATAGGTTCAAAATTATGGAAGAGTTCAGGAATTTTCTTGCCTAATTCTTTCTCAATGGTTGCTTCTACTTGTTCATAGCTAAATGCCGGTACTTTGTCTTGTAATTTGGCTAGTTCTTCTACATATTCACCGGGGAATATATCAGCACGGGTAGAAAACAATTGCCCTACTTTAATGAAGGTTGGCCCTAAATCCAGCAGGGTAGTGCGAATCCAAACCGCTTGGGTTTTACGTCTTGCAGCTTGCTTTGCCTCAGTCACACCACCCGGATAACTCCAAGATTTGTTGTATAGCCAAAGTTGGAACATTAAGGTTAAGACAAAAGACCAAATGTCCACAAAACGCCGTCTGCTAGAGTATTTTTCCCGATTCCAACGGTATGCCTTCTCTGAATAACCTTGTTCCATATACTTTGTGTACCGTTGGTTTGCAACCGAATCACTTGGAAGAAAAGACACTCTGATTCCTAAACCCTTTTTTGTTAAGTGTCCTTTGTCATTTGTCATTTGTGCATAATTTTTGACCAATGACTAATGACCAATGACTAATGACTAAATTTATGCAGAAGTTCTGCGATGATGTTGCAATTCTGTTCGTAACAAGGCAATTTCTGCTCGTAATTCATCAATATCTGCTTGCAAGTCACCTGAATCAGAAGTAGCTTGCCCACTACCTGTAGTAGCTTGACCGCTATTAGCAGCTTCTGCTGACCGATTTGCCCGCTCTAGAACTTCTTCTGTAAACTGGCGCAACTGCTCTCTAGCTTCCGCATCGAACTTGCCCAGATCACTTAATGCATCGGTCAAGGCGACTTCTAAACGCTCATTAACTACTTCAGCTACTGCTCTGCCTACGAAAAAGGCTTGCACAAGGGGGTTACTCATAAATTTTTGTTACTTTGATCCGCAAGAGAATTATAACTTGCCTGTATGCTTTACGGCTTCTGCTGGGAAGTCAATAACGTTCGCGTTCGGTTAAGGAATTTCTGGGTTGAGGTAGCCAGGGGGAAAAAAGAAGCTGTTCTTGAGAGAAGAATTACTGAACAATCACCCTCTTGCCTCCCGTGCTGATCCGAACCGTATTCGGGAGTTAGAGATTAGACTTGTCGCCTAATAAAGGTTTTGAATTTTTCGAGCCAGGCAAAGCAAGGGTTTCAGACACTAATTTTTTATAAAGCGACAAGTCTATTTATATAACGCGGTGTGCGACTTCAGCCCTGGCAAATAAAAATAGAAGATGCGGGGACACAAACGAGAGCTACATTGGTCTGGAATAATATATCTGGTGATATTCCAGCAATTCTCGATAATATTGCTCTGGTGTACTGGGTAAATAGGTTGTCATTTGCAAGGCTTGCTCTTTCAATTGGAAACTTTGGGTAATATTAATCCGGCTAAGGAAATCTAGATCGTGAGAAATTACCCAAAGCCCTCCTTGATATTCATTGATACTTACTACCATTTGTTCAACAGTTTCAATGTCCAGGTTATTGGTTGGCTCATCGAGAATCAGTAGATCGATTTCTGAGATACTGATCATAGCGATCGCTAACCTTGCTAATTCACCCCCACTCAGCACAGAGGCGCTTTTGTGAACGTCATCATATTTAAAGAGAAAGTGTCCCAGTTGTTGACGCAAAAGCTGATAGCTGAGATTAGGATTGGCAGCTTGCATATTTTCCAAAAGTGTGTATTGGCGATTTACCAATTCATAGGTTTGATCGAGATATACAGCTTTCATGGTTGGTGCAAGCAAAACCTCACCTGATTCCAAAACTGCTGTTTGGTTTTCCATCCCCAAAATTGCTTTTACCAGACTCGATTTACCAGAGCCGTTTGCGCCGATAATAGCTATGCGATCGCCAGATGATACATGCAGTTGAATATTTTGAATCAATAGACGTTCTGATATCCTAAGATTTGCACCCTGGATATTAATGAGATTTCGGCGCTTTTGATTTTTTTCTTCTAGCTGAATACTCGTTACTTTGGTAGTTTTGACTTTCGTCTCTGCAACCTTTTGATTAGCCTTTGCTACTGCTGCTTCATGTTTCTTTTTCGCAGTTCCGCTAGACACTTCAGCTTTAGTTTTAATCAGCCCTGCTGCCATTTTATCAATACTGCCATTAAGAAACTTGGCGCGACCGTTGCGGCTAGATTGGGCGGCGCGTTGCTGTTCTTGCATAGCTGTGGCTTGGGTACGTTTGAGTTCCTTTCTAGCGGCTTCGTGCGATCGCAATGCTGCTTCTAACTCGATTTCTTTCTGTTCTCGATAGTACGAGAAATTACCACCATATATTTTCAAGCCAACAGGTGTAAGTTCCCAAGTAATATCTGTCACTTGGTCTAAGAAAAAAGGCTTATGCGAGACAATTACAAAAGCACCTGTAAAATCTTGAAGAAACTGCTTCAAGCTTTCTAAAGCTTGCAAATCCATGTGGTTAGTTGGCTCATCCAGCAACAGCAAATTTGGCTCTTGAGCTAAACCAATTGCTAGAAATAGTTTTGTGAGTTCTCCTCCACTCAAGTTAGTAATTGGTAGAGACAAATCAATATTTGTATCAAATTGTGTTTGCAAAATATCCTCAATCTTCCACCATTCATCAGAGGTGGAAATCAAAAAATTCAGTGCTGTATCTACTGTAATTTCTTGCCTAATAGTGCTGATTTGTGGCAAATAGTAGACAACACCATTACGTAAAACTGAACCAGCGCTGGGGCTAATTTGACCTGCAAGCATCTTGAGTAGGGTTGATTTTCCTACACCATTGCAACCTACTAAAGCGATGCGATCGTCTGCTTCAATACTCACCTGGATTTTTTGAAACAAAGTTCTATCCAAGCTGAGTTCGTAGGCTAAATTATCAGCTAATAATATTGATTTTTTCGGCATTATTCTCAAACCTCAATTCGCAAGCTTCCACCCGCGTGTTCACAACAATTACGGGTAGATTAGACACAAAACAAACTTAGCCGCAGACACTTATCAAGCGGTTTAATGTAAATACGAGTGATGAAAATATTTTTAGTGCATGACTATGTGAAGTAACCCTGTCAAACTAGTTGCGTTTATTCTTCGTTGACATTTGTTGCTTTGGCGCAAGAGGTGTTTGGTACTACTTCATTTGTGCTATCTCGTTGGAGTTGTGATGAGGTTTGATATTGACTACAGTGTAGCATGAAGGTATTTCGGAAGGCTAGCGATCGCTATTTCTATTTCCACACTCCCCAGCCCTACTAGAAAGACTTACAGCAGTTTGATTCTGTCTTAAATACTCTTGTAGGGTGGGCATCTTGCCTGCCCCAGGACAGGCGAGACGCCCATCCCACAAGAAGAAATAACTATTGTTAAACGCCAACTCCGAATTGAAAGACAAGTCAACGTGAAAATATAGCAGGGCTATTTCGTTGCAGACAGAAACCGCCCAGAACTGAAGTTCCGGGCTAATAGCTAAAGTCCGTTAAAACGGACTATAAACTTTTCTCAGTCGTCTTAAGAAGATTTTCGCTATCAGAGAGGTGAATTCATTTGGAGGCGAACTATATAAGAATGAAATAGCCCTGGAAAATATAGAAGAATTAATAATACCTACTTTGGCATCAGAAGAAGATGAATATCAAAACCGAATAGTTTATTTACCCTTACCTTAAAAATAGGCGATCGCTAACTACAAAACTGCTAAAATAAATCCATAACTACTTGATGCCGTATCCATTCTATGACCATAGCTCAAGAATTAGATGATCAAAAAGGCATCTGCCAAGATGTTATATTTCCCCCTGGTGATTTATACAGTGATGAGCCTCCCTTGGAAAGCGAACTGCATTTACGGCAAATAATCCTACTTTTAACATGTCTGGAATGGTTGTGGCGAGATAAAAATGATTTCTATGCGGCGGGAAATCTGACTATCTACTACAGTCCGCGCCAACGCAAATCAGAATACTTCCGAGGGCCAGACTTTTTTGTAGTACTGGGAACTGAACGTAAAACCCGTAAAAGTTGGGTAGTCTGGGAAGAAGATGGCAAATATCCAAATGTAATTCTGGAAATTTTGTCTGACTCAACAGCGAATACTGACAAAAATTTAAAGAAAAAAATTTATCAAGATACCTTCCGCACACCCGATTATTTTTGGTTTGACCCCTACACACTAGAATTTGCTGGATTTCATTTAGTAGATGGAGAATATCAACCTTTACAAGCAAGTAAACAAGGATATTTGTGGAGTCATCAGCTAGGGTTATACTTGGGAGTTTATGAAGGCTTATTGCGGTTTTTTACACGAGATGGGCAACTAGTACCAACACCGGAAGAAACGGCAGAACAAGCTGAACAAAAGGCAGAACAAGCCGAACGAAAAGCTGAACAAGCCCAACAACAGGCAGAACGTTTAGCAGCAAAACTGCGGGAGTTAAATATTGATCCAGAGACAATTTAGACTACTGCGATCGCATTATGACTATTCTATTTCAAAACTAACTTCTTGATAAATATCGCTGAAGGAAATTTGAAACCCTATTGATTTTAGTGATAATACAGCATCTACTGATTCGTATTCAGTTAATACCCATTGCCCTTCAGCATTTTTATTAAACTGCTCAACAAGATATTCATATTGATTAATCATAATATATTCTTTGAGTGTCGCAATAGAACGATAAAATCTAAATTTATTAGTTCGATCGTGATTCTCTGTCGATTTAGATAATACTTCCACAATCATTATGGGATTGGTGACTGTAGTAGTGCCAGTTCCCTCATATATTGGTTCTCCCTGAATAACCATGACATCAGGATAAGTATAGATCCGATAACGCTGTATCCACAATTTCACATCACCCATGTAGATTTTGTAATTTTTACCCCGCATCGTAAATTTAAAATTGGCATAAAAATTACCTGCGATTTCATTATGATTAGTCGTACCCCCAGCCATAGGAATTATTTCTCCATCTCTATATTCATTTTTGGATTCTGATGTCTCCTCTAGTTGTAAATATTCCTCTGGACTGTAGGATTTTTTCGGTGTTTGTGTTTGCATAAAAACCAGATGTGTGAAATATAAATTAATGAGGATAATGCTTGGCTAAAAACTCCTCAGCTTCAGCCTTATCTTTAATTACTCCATCTAAGGTAGCAGCAAGCATATCATCTAATATTTGCCGATACTGCGGCCCTGGTTTGTAACCCAGTTTCTTTAAATCATTGCCATTCAGTAGTGGCTGCACATTCGCCAAAACAGTTAAATATTCCCAAATCTGATGTCTAAGCGATCGCGGATTTTGCAAAGCAATTAAAATCAGCATTGGTAAGTCGTACTGTCGCAACAACTGCATTACTTGACTGGGACTTTGAGACTTAGGCAAAGATTCCATCACCTCAGTTTGGGCAGAAGCCAAGTTTTGCAAGCATTTAATGCTATCCTCTTGCAGTTGCAGATTCTTTGCCACTTTCGCTCGATATTGTGGTGCTAGATGGGCGATTAACGCTTCTAAGCGCATTTCCCAATGGATGAGGGTTTGTTCAGCATCAAATCGCTGCAAGCATCGTTCTAGTAAGCGTAATTGTCGCAGGAGTTCTGCATTTAGTTTGAGGGTAGGATGGATACATTGCAACGCCCCTAAGTTATCGAGTAACTGCAAAGCTGATTTCCAGTAGGGCGCTTCTAGGATGTGTTTTAATTCTGTTTTCAGGCGAGTTTGCAGGGCTGGAGTTTTGGTATTCTCTTGGGAAGTGCGATCGTAAACACCACTGTTGATTGCATAGCGGATAAACTCTTCAGTTTGCGGTTCAATTTGAAATCCGAAGCGCACGGCAAAGCGCACGCCGCGATAAATGCGGGTGGGATCTTCGATAAAGCTGTTGGGGTGTAAAACCCGAATTTGTTTAGCTTGTAAATCGAGTAAACCGCCAAAGAAATCGAGTAATTCACCGGAACGGGGAGAGGTGAGGCGCAAAGCGATCGCATTAATGGTAAAATCTCGACGATACAAGTCTTGACGAATGGAACTCGCCTCAACCTCTGGATTCGCCGCCGGGTAAGGATAAAACTCTGTTCTAGCTGTGGCAATATCTACCCAAAGAGAATCTAATTCTGGGTCTTTGTGCCACAACAAAGCCGCAGTTTGAAAAGCCCCGTGGATTTCTAAACGAGCCGCAGGGTAAAGTTGCTGGAGTGCTTTTGCTAGTTCCACACCAGCGCCAACATCTGCTGATTTGTGAAAGCCATCAACTACTAGGTCAATATCTTTAATCATCAAAGTGTCCGATGTTGCTTCCGCTAACAGCAAATCCCGCACCGCACCCCCGACAAGATAAAGATGCCAACCCCGTTTTTCGGCTTCTTGCGATGCTGTGGTGAGTAGTTGCCATAACTGAGGAGCAAGGCGATTTTGCAACTCAGTGCTAAGAGGAATTTTGAATTTTGAATTTTGAATTTTGAATTTTTCCTCTCCCCCTTCTCCATCTTCATCCCTTTCTTGATGTAATTCGCGTAAAACATCAGTACGAGTGACAAGACCAACTAACTGCTCATTCTCCAATACTGGCAAGCGTCCGATATCATAAGTTACCATCAGCGCTTCAATTTGTGGCAGTGTTGTATCTGGTGTAATTGTTTTCAGATTTCTTGTCATGTAGCCCTTGACTGGCGCATGACTAAATCCGTGGTGCAGGGCGATATCAAGATCCCGGCGCGAAATAATACCTACTAGTTGCCCTTGAGTATCGACTACAGATAAACCAGAGTGTCCATAGCGCAACAAAATTCGCTGTGCCTCAGCAATTGTGGTTTCAGGTAGAATCGTGCGAACAGGAGAAGACATCAAATCCCTAGCGGTGAGGGGGTGGGGAATTTGTGCTTTTACCCCGTCAAGGAGTTGTTTTAATATTGCTTGTGAATCCACTCCTCTTAGATTTAGCGATGCGGCTTGTGAATGACCGCCGCCGCCCAAGAGTTGGAATAATAGATTAAGATTTGTTTTGGGAATTTGCGATCGCCCAATTACAGTTAAGCGTGAATCACTTTCATCCAAAGCATATTCATTAGCCAACAGTAGGGCATCAATTTCGGTTAATTCTACGAGTTCCGATGCCAAACTCGATAACCCAGGCACAAAATTTTTAGTTCTTAGAGTTACCCAAGCAACCGTATATCCGCGTAGACAAAGATATTCTAAGTTTTCCAGCGATTCAGTTAATAGCTGCTGCAATTGCGGAGATAATCCGGGGTCACGGTAGGTAGAAATTACTGATAAACTTGCCCCTTCTTGCATCAACCAAGCCAAAGCTAGGGCATCCCGTGGTGTGGACTGGTCGTAAGTCAAAGAGCCAGTGTCAACGTGGATACCCAAAGCCATCACAGTTGCTTCGACAGGATTTAAGGAAATTTCCTGTTGTTGCAATTTTTCAACGATTAAAGTTGTCGTGGCTCCTACTGAGGAAATATATGATTCCGTGGCAGGAATATCTGATTCTTGTCCTAAGTGATGGTCATAAACTATAATTTCTTTGAGATTGGGTAAATCTAACCACTCAGCAGCTTTACCCAAGCGATCGCGGTGTTGCGTATCCACCACAGTCAGAGAACGAATTTTTTCTGGATTCACCGAACGGCGTTCAATCAGCGGATATTCATCCCGATGCAATGCTAAAAAATCCCGTACAGGAGGGTGAGAACCGCCAGTCAGCACAATCTTACTTCCCGGTAGTAGGCGCGTTAACCCTACCGCAGCTCCTAGTGCGTCAAAATCTGCTGTTGTGTGGCAAAGAATTAAATCCATAGTTACGAGTCATTAGCCATTGGTACTTAGACAAAGGACAAATGACTAAAATGTTGCAATTTCTGCTAGCTTAAAAATAATAAGAAAGTGTCAGTGTCGCCCTTTAGGATATTCTATCCTTAGTATTTCGCTGTATTGGGAGAAGCAAAAATGACCATAATATTCCAATTTGCCTTGATAGGTCTAGTCCTATTGTCTTTTGTCCTGGTTGTTGGCGTTCCAGTTGCTTACGCCACTCCCCAAAATTGGGTTGAATCTAAAAAACTGCTCTGGGTTGGTTCCGCCGCTTGGATTGGTTTGGTGTTTTTAGTTGGTTTGTTAAACTTTTTTGTCGTGTAAGTGACGGCTTCGCTCTGGCGCAGGCACATAATATAAGAACTAGAGGGGCAGAAAAGCCAAGGTCAAAAACCAAAGGAAAAAAGGAGAAATTTTTTCCGATTTTCTTTTTTCTGACCGTGCTTTCCTGCTCCTCTACATTTTAATAAGAAATGTATATTGGCCAGAAGTATAGTTGATTAAGAGGCAGTCATGGCAGTTTTCGAGGGAACTTTTACCCAAACGGAGCCTTTACGGTTTGCAGTAGTAATTGGTCGATTCAATGACCTAGTTACCGGAAAGCTGCTAGAGGGATGTCAAGATTGCTTGAAACGCCACGGTGTAGATCCTAACCCCCAAGGCGATCAGGTGGACTATGTTTGGGTTCCGGGAAGTTTTGAAGTACCTTTAGTAGCTCGCCAACTAGCACTTTCCCATCGTTATGATGCTGTAATTTGTCTAGGTGCAGTCATTCGAGGACAAACACCCCATTTTGATTATGTATCCGCCGAAGTTTCTAAAGGCATCGCTGCCGCTAGCTTTCAAACAGGAGTACCAGTAATTTTTGGTATTTTGACAGTAGACACTATGCAGCAAGCCTTAGAACGGGCAGGCATAAAAGGTAATCATGGCTGGGATTATGCCCTGAATGCCCTAGAAATGGCAAGCCTGATGCGGCAACTGCGTTCTAACCTGGCAGAGCCATATTCTCGTAATAGCCAGTCTTTGCCAGCCTCTTTTCAAAGTGCGAGCATAGGTAATTTAACTGCGGAGTCAGAAGAACTCGGCTAAATGAGTCATTAGTCATTTGTCTTTTGTCATTCACTAATGACTAATGACCAATGACCAATGACCAAAATAAATAAAGGGGTTGACAATTAGGGATAAATTTGAGATATTGATATATGGCAATTGATTGCGGGTGTAGCTCAGTGGTAGAGCGTCACCTTGCCAAGGTGAATGTCGCGCGTTCGAATCGCGTCACCCGCTTCCGACTAAAACCTCTTGGAATTTTCAAATCCAAGGGGTTTAGTATTTTTAGGGTGCAATGAAGTGTTCGTCGATTTGCGCTCCACTTTTGTGAACCTCTGCCAATGTGGACAGATCGAGCAAACAAATCGTCTACTCAATCAATTTGAATATTGCCCACTTGCTAAGAAATATAAAACCCAACTTTAGGCTGGTGTAGATATACATTAGCTTGGCTACAATCTTTAATAAGTGTAATCAATTCGTTTTATGTAGGGTGTATTACACTGAACTAAAGGTGGCTAGTTAAATAGTAGTGCAGTCAGGTGCAAAGCGTTTTTTAGCAGTGAAGTTAGCCACAATCTATTTGGAGAAAGAGTCACACACACGCTCTGGATGTTTTGGCAATTCTCGCTCTTGAAACGCTTGTGGAATCCAAGGAATAGAGATTGGACGGAATCCCGATATAAACTTGATAACTGGATAGTAATATACAGTTACCCAAAGGAAAATTAGCGGGTTTATTGGTGTTTGTTGTTTATGAGCGTAGCCTTCCCAAACGATTTGTTTTAGAGCGATCGCCACGTAGACTTAAAATTGTACCAGATGTGTCAGCATAATAAATGCCCAAAAACGCAACCACTTACCTTGAAAGCAACAGATGAAGAGAAGGAAATTTTTAAACAAGATTGCCAACTACTGGGAAAGACTTCAAACAGACGACCCTATACTGGTATGGCAATTACGATACTTAAAGTTGGCTGCATCTACTGTCTGCAATCATGGCGATGTTTGGAGAGCCTGTCCATCTATATAAATAATAGAGAAGCCTTATCAGGCATTTACCAAGACTTATATTCTCGTAATTCGTGTAAAACACGCCCAAGTTATTAGAACGCTTGTGCAATCTCAAAAACCTGAAAAAATAGATTTCAATACCGAATACCCCTGTCCCTGTCGTCGCCGGGGTCAGTTAATTCCGATTACGCTGACAGAAGCATTTGGTTGCGATCGCTGTCAGCAAATCTTTGTAGTAGAAGATAATGGTCATGTCCTAGAACAGCTTTCTACCACCTATCCCTACAAAAGGGCTTGGCGTTGGATGGGAAATAGTTGGCATGTTGTCCATCCCCGCTTGGGAGAAAGCTATCTGCCTATAGCACTTGGCATTATTTTCGTGCTAGTGATTATATGGCTGCCATTAGCACTGCGATTGGCAAATGGTTCCAGCATTATTGCTTGGGCAATGGTGGCGGTGCTATTGGCTATTCTGCCAGCACTAATGGTCTGGCTTACCTACAGACGTTAACTCAATGACTGTTGAAGTTTTGGATGACCACCCCGAACCGATTACTAGTGCCCAACGAGCCTATCATGCTTCCCTAAAATTGGGGATCACAAAGGGAGCAGACCGGAGTCGTGCAGTACTGGCAATGGCACAAGCTCTTGAGCGCTCATTTGACGACATTCTAGAAGCCAATACCTTGGATTTAGAAGCCAGTCGAGAAATGGCAGTGCCAGAGTTGATATTGGACTGGCTGAAGCTGACTCCCACAAGGCTAGAAATGACCGTGGACATTTTACAACGGTTGGGGGAATTATCAGATCCGCTGCGGCGCGTCAGAACCGCTGATTATCAACTCGAAGATTCCCAGAGTTACACCCAGTTAATGCCCTTGGGAGTGATTGGATTTATTTATGAAGCGTTCCCAGATTTAGGGGCGATCGCAGCGGGTTTTTGTATCAAAACTGGCAATAGTATTATTCTCAAAGGCAGTACTGAAGCTAGCCATTCTAACGCGGTCATCGCTGAGATAATGCAAAGTGCGATCGCAGAAGTTGGTCTAGCTCCGGGCTGTCTAGAACTGATCACAGCAGAACATGGTGCTTCGATTCGGGATTTAGTTACCCAAGACCAGTACGTAAATTTAGTGATTCCCTACGGACGTTCTACCTTAATGCAGCAGGTAGTACGACATTCAACTTGCCCAGTCTTAAAGTCAGCAATGGGTAACTGTTATCTCTATTGGTCGCTCAATAGCAGCTTAGAAATGGTGCGCTGGATGATTCTTGATAGCCATCAGAGCGAACCAGACCAAGTTAATGCCATTGAAAAGGTGCTAATTCATCGCCAAGCCTTGCCATCCTCCTTGGCAGTTCTGTGGAACAGCTTGATGGAAAAAGGCTTTGAAATTAAAGGGGATGCAGAACTAGTAGAAGCCTTTCCCCAGTTGCAGTTGGCGAAGGAAGGCGAATGGAGAAACCCTTATTTAACTAGGACAGTAGCTTTTAAACTGGTGGATAGCTTAGAGGGTGCGATCGCCTGGATTAATGAACACAGCAGTGGTCATGCCGACTCCATCGTTACTGAATCCTATCAGGAAAGTCGGCAGTTTGCCTTAGGAGTTAACAGTGCCTCTACCTACATAAACACTTCCCCGCGTTTTTCCCGTAACCCCTCGCGGGGAGATTCAGTGTTTCTCGGCATGTCTAACCAAAAAGGCCATCGTCGGGGATTTATCAGCCTAGAAACCTTGACCACCGTTAAGCACATTGTTCAGGGAAATGGCAGATTTTAACTAGGCTACGGTGTACACACAAGTCGGAAATAGTAGTTTTTCAGAGCGATCGCCTCCTAAAGATTACACAGAAAAGCCTTTTTGACATTTCTTTGCAATACTTAACTAAGTTCTAATTAAAAAAAGTGAACATAGATTAAAAATAATAACTAACATCATAATTTATTAAGTTCTTCAGTCTAAGTTGAGAGTATGCTTAATAATTGGAGTCTAGTTGAGAATTTAAGTAAATAGGTGCAAATAAACTTAAACATTTGTTGACTTTTTTGTACTTTGCAATTTTTTTGAGTGTTAAATACTAAAAAACAAAGTTTATTTGTGCCAACTTAACTAACTAGGTTGTCAAGCAAGGCGGTAAAAATATTACCAGAGCCAAGTACGAACAGCGAAAACAAAAGTAAACTTAACAAAAATCACATAATATGATAAGAAGAATTTTGCTGGCTGTATCGGGATTGGGACACGCAGAAGAAATGCTCAAAGCCCTGAGAGAAATCCCTTCAATTGAATCTGCAAAAGTTACAATTTTGCATGTTGTTCCTGCACAGAGTACTTCTGCTACCATGACAACTAAATGGGAAAATGGTGGTAAAATTCTAGCGAATGCTATTCAAACTTTGAACTTAGATCCTAGCGAAGTTTCTTCAATTTTACGTGAAGGCGATCCCAAAGATGTAGTTTGCCAAGTAGCTGATGAGATTGACGCTGACTTGATTATTATGGGTTCACGCGGACTTAAGCGGCTGCAATCAATTTTATCGAACTCAGTCAGCCAGTATGTTTTCCAGCTATCTTCTCGCCCCATGTTGCTGGTAAAAGATGATATTTATGTCAAAAGAATTAAGCGCATTATGGTGGCAATAGACAACTCTGATTCCGCAAAAAACTGCTTGAAATTGGCACTGTTTTTACTGCGAGATATTCAGGGTGGGCAGTTAATTTTGACAAATGTTGCGACAGATTTAGGTGGTAAAAAATCGGAAATAACTGAAGTTAGTTCAGACAAAAATCCAGTTTTAGCAGCCGCAGTTGCAGAAGCTGAAAAACAGGGTATCCAATCTCGTTCTTATATCAGCAGTGGCAAACCCGGTGAAGAAATTTGTCGGTTGGCAGAAGAGTTGAATGTAGACTTATTATTGCTCGGTTCTCCCGATCGTCGTCCATCGATCGCTAAGAGTTTTGTCGATATAGACAGACTCATCGGTTCTTCTTTGTCTGACTATGTTCGAGTTAATGCCACTTGTCCGGTACTGTTGGCGCGGACGATCGCTTAAAGTCAAAATAGAGTTAGTGGTTGATATATAAAAACCCCCACACTACTGGTGCAGGGGTTATTTATTTGATACACAAACTCTTAACTATCTTTTCCACCTTCGCGGCTAGCAGTTTGGATGTACAGAATTAGTAAAAACACAGTGGGGACTAGTACGAACAAAATGCTCGCTACGAACCCCAGGTCATTAACTTGCATGGCAAGAAAGCCTCTCTTAAATTTCCAGTCAACAACATTAGGATAGCATTATCAATGACAGAGTTAGCCCAAATTTTTTACTTTGTCACATGTTAACCACGGTTGATTCCACAAAACTTAAGGCTTCGTAACCACACTGACTGAGCCATTCACTAAAGTTTGACAAGCAAGGCGATAATTTTCCGGCTTTTTTTTGAATTTACGGTTTTCTACGTCTGTGCGGGGGGAAAGATTTTCTAGTCCTTCGACTATCTCGACAACGCAAGTACCACACTGACCATTACCACCGCAATTGGTCATCTTACCAATAAATTTATATATATCAATGCCATTTTGCATCGCTTTGAGCCGGAGATTTGCACCATCTGCCGCTACTACTTCTTTATCTTCTTTAACGAACTTGATATTACCCATAATTAATTCCTCCTTGACTCTAAGCTTGGCTTTCAAGGCTTCATATTGACATGGCTTGATTCACATCTTATTTATTATATTAAATCATTACAAAATATTAATAAATATTAACTTAATCAAATATAGCGCCACAAAAAAATAGAACAGGCATAACACCTGTTCTATAAATTGAAAAATAGATTAACTTACCTAAATCCCACGGCTGCTTGCCAAACGAAAGCAAGCAATAAGAAGAATACGGGGATGACTGGGAGAACGTCCACCAAAGGATCGAAGATTTGGTAAGCTTCAGGCAGTTTCGCTAATAAAAGTGCTGCTTCCATGTTTGTTTAAATCCACCTATCCAACACAGCTTTCATAATTGAGAAATATCTTAACATGGTTTGAGTCTTGATCATTTGTCAATAGTCATTTGTAATTTCCCCTTCATCTGGTGCTGATTCAGATGAGTTGAGCCAGTGACCAAATTCTATGGCAAAGCGATCGCTCAATATTGCTTCTCTGATCTTTTGTGTAAAGCGAATTAGTTCGGTAATGTTGTGAATGCTCAACAAAGTATAAGCTAAAATTTCCTGCGATCGCACTAAATGAGATACGTAAGCCCGGCTAAAATTTTGGCAGGTGTAGCAAGGACAAGTTTCATCTAATGGCGTAAAATCTTCACGAAACTTAGCATTTTTTAAATTCCAGCGTCCGCCTTGGACTATTGCCGTCCCATGTCTCGCCCAACGAGTGGGAATGACGCAATCAAATAAATCTATACCAGATGCGATCGCGATCGCCATTTCCCGATAAGTACCGACACCCATCAAATAACGCGGTTTTTCAGGCGGTAGAAGCGGTGCTGTGACTTTTACAATCTCAGCCATCAATTCTGGCGGTTCTCCTACACTCACACCACCAATGGCATATCCGGGCAAATCCAACTTTGCCAAAGCTTCAGCCGCACGGCAACGCAAATCCAAATATACGCCCCCTTGCACAATCCCAAACAAAGCCTGCTCACTGCGTTGATGAGCCGTTATACAGCGTTCTAACCAGCGATAAGTGCGCTCAGTTGCAGTTTCAACCTCTTGGCGAGTAGCTGGGTAGGGCGGACACTCATCAAAGGCCATAATCACATCCGCCCCCAAAGTATTTTGAATCTCAATGGAACGCTCTGGGGTCAAGTTAATAATTCGTCCATCATGGGGTGAACGGAAAGTGACACCTTCTTCAGTAATTTTTCGCATCTCGCTTAAGCTGAAGACTTGAAACCCACCTGAATCTGTGAGCATTGGCCCGTTCCAACCCATAAATTTGTGTAACCCACCACCTCCAGCCACGATCGCTTCTCCTGGTTGTAGGTGAAGATGATAAGTATTGGATAAGACCATTTGCGCCCCAGTATCTTTTAGCTGAGATGGGGTGATAGTTTTGACATTCGCCAGCGTTCCCACTGGCATAAATCTGGGGGTTTCTACAACACCGTGAGGAGTAAAAAACACTCCTGCTCTAGCTTTTGTCTGACTACAGCAAGCAAGACATTCAAAGGAAAAATTCGCACTCATGCCATTTTAGATTTTTGAAGATGCGCCTATTAAAACAATTCGCAATTCGCAATTCGCAATTACGTTTTGTGACGGAGATTTAAACCCCGACACAAAACACGGTGCTTATTAGTTGCAGGGGACTTAAACCCCCAAAGTTGGTTAAGACTTACGCAAAACTATACGATGTAGGGGCAATTTATGTATGAATTGCCCCTACATCAATAAAGCGCAGCCTCAGATAAATTTGGTATAATACTCGCTATTTTAGAAAGAATCAGAACAGTCATCGTCAATTTCTGCATCCCACCTAGCTGAGAGGACTTGCTCCATCATCGCTTCTATGGCGCTGACATTGAAGTTTCGCTCTCGTCGCTCTTGTATAGGGGTTGAGCGGGGAATCAACCGCAGACACACTCCTTCTTGCATCAAATCAAAATAGGTTTCCTGTTGCGACGACTGTTTTAGTTCTAAGTAATCAAAACTACAAACATTCAGATATAGGGCGTGGTTAGCCACTAAGGTAGACCTTTGTGGATTGGCATAAACTTCCATCACATCCCCTTCACCCTCGCTCAGTACCTTATCTTCTTGGGTGTAGATGTAGTGGACTCGACCTAAATCTGTCAGCAATCGCCGGATGTCGAGCTTATTCACAATGATGCCCGTGTTAATAATGCACGGAGCTGGTATCCTGGTGTCGGGTAGATGGTGACTCATAGGAAAATAGCGATTGAGCTAAGGAGAGCGACAACATAGCTAAACAGTCATAATTGAATAGCTTGTTTACTTCCTACATTTAAAAAATATCAATTTTATGCGGCAATCGTCTAATAATTTGGAGTAAGTTTTTGGTTAACGAATACAAAACACCAATTTTGATCCCTGATGGAATTTTAATTTCCTGAATCATTCGTTTTTTGTATAAAAAGTACTCTAATTATTTATCTAGCACTTAGACTAGCATAACAAAATTTTTAAGGAGAATCTCTTATAGAAGTAAATCTTATCTAAAGTTTTAAAGTCTGCTCATGTCGGTTCTACCGAAATTAAGCCTATTATCCAGCAATTAACCAAATCTTAATGTACCTCAGATGACAAAACAGCAACAGTGGTGGAAAAAGCTGCTGTTAAAGCTGGCAGCTAGTATTATATTTTACACAAGTATTCCACTACCGTATTTGCACGGCTTAGACTTTCGGGGAGTAGCACGTCTTGCTTCGCTTGTAGGGTTAATAATTGGGGGAATTTTAGGATTACTGGATACGGGGATGGATTATCTGGGTATGCCAGTGTTAACTCGTAGTGCTTTAGTAGTCAGCGTTTGGATTGCCATAACTGGAGGATTGCACTTAGATGGGGCAATGGATACTGCTGATGGTTTGGCAGTGGGCGACCCAGACCGGCGGCTGGAGGTGATGGCAGATAGTGCCACAGGTGCTTTTGGGGCAATGGCTGCGATCGCCTTGGTACTACTAAAAATAACTGCTTTGACAGATATGCCAGAAAACCGTTGGTTGCTGCTGATGGCTGCTTGTGGGTGGGGACGTTGGGGGCAACAGGTGGCGATCGCGCGATATCCTTATCTAAAACCAACTGGCAAAGGTGCGCTTCACAAACAAGCCATTCGTACTTCCAAAGATTTGTTACCAGGAGTATTGTTGCTGTTTGGTTTGAGTGCTTTACTTTGGCTCATAGATAAACAGCAACTATTTCTCGCACTGGCAATGATAATTGCTGGAAGTGCGATCGCCACTTTAACTGCTGCATGGTTCAACCACAAACTAGGCGGACACACAGGAGACACCTACGGCGCAGTCGTTGAGTGGACTGAAGCCTTGTTTCTGTGTGTACTGACTGTTTTTTGAGATGTGGGGGAGTGGGGAGTGGGGAGTAGGGAGTAGGGAGTGGGGGGAGCAGGGGAAGCAGGGGAAGCAGGGGAAGCAGGGGGAGATGAACTATTGATTATTGACCAATGCCCAATGCCCAATGCCCAATGCCCAATGCCCAATGCCCAATGCCCAAT
>NZ_JAYGHD010000010.1:0-50520 GCF_034932245.1 Nostoc sp. UHCC 0251 | reverse complement strand
CTTTAACCTTTACCCTTTTCCCCCTCTTGCAAAAAGCGCTTTTGCAAGAGGTCTAGTGTTCTGATTGCGGCGCAATAGTTCCAAAAACATTGGCTGATAGGTGGCACAACTGTTTATGTGGCGCTAGTTATTGCCGTGACCACAACGCAGCACGCAATATAAAATATAGGGCGGCGGGGCATCCCGTCCTTAAAGCTAGAGAAATGTCCGATGCAATAGCAGGAGTCATCTAGAAGCCTCCACCGTCCACGAAGTGGCGGCGCGGGGAGTATGTCACTAATGCCAATAGTAAGTTGGTTAGAACTGACGCACAAGAGATCCCCCAACCCCCTTAAAAAGGCGGCTTTTAAGGTTCCCCCCTTTTTTAGGTTAGGGGGGAACCTGGGGGTTAGAGTTTCCCAGTGAAGACCCTTTCAGCCGGGCCTGTCATGTAAACTCGTTGGTCGATTTCTGACCATTCAATTTGCAAGGGGCCACCCGGTAATTCTACAGTCGCGGTGCGATCGCATTTCCCAGTTAACACTCCAGCTACCAAGGAAGCACAAGCACCAGTACCACAAGCTAAGGTAATCCCAGCACCCCGTTCCCATACCCGCATTTTCAAATAGTCACGGCGTACCACTTGAATAAATTCGGTATTTATGCGTTGAGGGAAAGCTAAGTGATGCTCAAATTTTGGGCCGATGTTTTCTAGCTCAATTGCTGCTACATCTTCCACAAAGGTAATGCAATGGGGATTTCCCATATTTACACAGGTGACATCCCAAGTTTGCCCCGCCACCTCTAACGGCTGAGAAATTACTTTTTCTTCGGCGGGTGCAAGATTAGTAGGAATTTCGCCAGCAAGTAACCTGGGTAAACCCATGTCTACTTTAACTTGACCATCAAATAAAAGTTGGGGCGTCATTACACCACCCAAAGTATGAATGCGATATGAGTCTTGATTCCGGGATTCGCCTTCTAAATCTGCCAAAAAGCCAGCTAAACAGCGAATGCCATTGCCACACATTTCCGGTTCTGAACCATCGGAATTAAAAATCCGCATGGTGTAGTCAGTGCCGTCTTCTCCAGGTAGGGCAAAAATTACACCATCAGCACCGATACCAAAATGGCGATCGCACAATTTGATGGCTTGCTCTGGTGTCACTACAGGCTCAGATGACGAGCGATTGTCAATCAGAATAAAGTCGTTGCCTAGACCATGATACTTAGTAAATTCGATTGCCATTTCCTCAAGGATGAATTATCAAGGATTAGTTACTCTTTATTTTGCCTTGTAGGTTCATCTTTACTAAAAATGCTTACCGAATTTGACACCACTTTACCCAGTATTAGACAAGTCCAAAACCTGATTAAACAAACAACGCCAGTGGAATTAAAGCTGCTGACTAGCGATGTCCTCACAGGAAGGGTTTTATGGCAAGATCCACAGTGTATTTGTATTTCTGATGAAAACAGTCAGCAAACCACCATTTGGAAACAAGCGATCGCATACATCAAGCCGAAAACAAGTTAGAAGTTAAGAGTTATTGGCGTTTAGGCTAAAAAGCTAGATTCAGAAGAAAAAAGGGGGTCGGAAGAGAGGAATAGCCTCTCTCAGCAGACCCCCACTGAGCCAAGCGTTGGGTATTGGAACGAACTGATTGTTCGATGAACCGATTTTGACGTATTCTCATCCGTCGGGAAAAAATACTGACAATTACTTGGCTATACTTCAATTTGGCTGTGCTTGTATCATTTTCAGTAAATGAGAAGTTTTCACCAGTAAAAATTTACTTGTTTACCTCGACAATTAACTAATATTGCCTTAGTGTCTCGACATCACCTTGCTTATTGGGTTTCAAAAATAAAAATTTTGTAGAGAAGTTTAACCTCTCTACAAATAGTAATACTAAAGTTATACAAATATTAATTTTTACTAAATAACTCTTCCATCTTCTTTCGCAAACTTAGGGGTCTCATATCAGTCCAAACTTCCTTAATGTATTCCAGACATTCTGATTTGATCCCAGTTTTACCTGCATCTATCCAACCAAGGGCATTTTCTCTACCAGCAAGCCAAATAGAATACTGCTCTTCATGATTAACTACAACTTTGTAAATTCTTTGGTTTTCTATATCTAGGTTTTCCATTATTTATTTCCCTCCAAATTTGTCTATTTATTTAGATTGCTTCCGTCCTGAAAAAATGGTATGCAGGCTATATTGAGAATCTGCTATATTTCCCTTCCCATCGTAAATATTAATGTCTGTAAAACCGACATTTTTAAGAGCAGTGACGACTTCTGTTCTAGAATAGCCTCTAACCAGATTATTAATATCTAAACGTTGCCAACATTCTTCTACCATTTGAAAAATGGTAATCTTAAATTGTCCTATTTTTTCTTCAGGACTATAGCTATCACAACAAGCCCAAGCGAAATCATCTTTAACATCACCATCTGAAATTGCACCATTCCAGGATTTATAAAAATCTTCCAAATTTAAGCCAAACAAAAAAATTCCATTATTCAGTAGTGAATCATATACTTTACTAAATACTTGTTGTAAGTCTTCAAGTTTTATTATTTCATTAAGTCCTGCGTTGGCAGAAATCACTGCATGGAAAGTGGGTGGTAAATTAAAAAATCTGGCATCATCCAGAATGAATTTAGCATTGGGGGCATTTTCACGAGCATATTGCAACATTGCTTCCGAAATATCAAGACCTGTGACTTGATAGCCTTGCTCGATTAAATGTTTGACCATGTGTCCAGTACCACAACATAAATCAAGAATATCTGCCTCTGGCTGAATATTATATTGTTGTAGTAGCTTTTCCAAAGCAGGCAAAATAGCTTGGCAGTATCTTAGCCCCCAATAATCATTGTAAATTTTAGCCCAAGGATCGTATGTAGCATTAGGATTGATTGTAAGCATTTGCCTATTCTCCTATTAGTTTTATTAATTTTCACGTAGATTTGTCAATGCCATAACTATGGCAATAAACTACCTTCTCGCAGTTCATTGATGCTATTTTTAACAGCTTGAATTACATATTCTAGGTCTTCATCAGTATGGGCTGTAGATAATAAGCCACCATTTCCTATTAGGAACACTCCTTGATAGAGAAGATGATAAGATATCAAGTCCATACTCTGTGAAGTAGAATCTCCAGAATCAGAAGCATCTCCTAAAGGAATAGAATTAAACATTGAACCGCAATTTGCTAATAGAATTGGTACTCCATCTGCTTGAAAGTAAGTATTCAGTTTTTCGACAAACTGAGAAGTCCGTTGATTTACTTGCTCTTGAAGAGCAGTCCCTTGATTTTTTAAATAGTTAAGTACTGCTTTGGCAGCAGCCATCGCCAAGGGATGTTTGCAGTAAGTACCGCTAAAAAATGTTGTTTCTACTTGAGGAAAAGAAGCATCCCCGTAGCTCCACACCCCACCATCAATTCTATCCATGTAACTTGCTTTACCAGCTATAACTCCAATGGGCAAACCACCACCGACAATTTTTCCATAAGTTGCTATATCTGCTTTAATTCCAAACCATGCTTGCGCTCCACCTAAATGAAGGCGAAAGCCTGTAAGCATTTCATCAAAAATTAATGCTGTACCGGATTTTTGGGTGATTTCTCTTAACTGCAACAAAAACTCTTGAGGCTGTATGTCTGGTCTTTCATCTTGAATAGGTTCAACTAAAACAGCAGCTAATTCATGTTGATAAGCTTTGATTACTTCTAATGATTTAAAATCACCGTAATCTAAAACCAAAACATCTTGAGCTACGTTAGGTAAGACACCAGGAAAATTTGGAACTACAACTAAATCGCCGTCTATTTTTTGTCTTTTAACTAAAGTGCCATCAAAATGTCCATGATAAGAGCCTGCAAACATGGCAATTTTTTTACGGCCTGTTGTAGCGCGTGCTAGACGTATTGCCGTCATTACGGCTTCTGTACCTGTATTACTAAAAGTTACCCGTTCCATACCAGTTAGTTCACAGAATAACTCTGCAACTTCACCAGCAAGGTCTGATTGTGGCCCTATATGTATACCTTGTTCTAGTCGCTCTTGTATGGCTTCTTTAATAAAGGATGGATTATGACCAAAGAAGCTTACTCCAAAGCCCATCAAAAGGTCTATATATTTATTCTCATCAACATCCCAAATTTTAGAACCAGAAGCACGTTTGCCAATAATAGGATAGACTATTTCTTTGATACTTTTGTTAAATCCGATAGAATTTCTTCTATCTGCAAGCACAGAAGAATATGCTTGAGTTAATTGTTTCGATGTTTGTGTCCGTTTAATGTAACGGGCAATAAAGTTTTCTAGATACTGCTGTTGAGGATTCACCTTGGCTGTAGTTGTTGAATTTGTTAATTGCATAGTATTAATGTGTGGCGAATTTTATAAAATATTAGATGTTGCTCAATTTATGTTTGGGAGCTTCTAAAAAGCCTTTTTGCATAAGATAAGACAAGTAAGTATTAAGCAACCTATCATCGATTGGCGGGCAAATGATAGAGGTATTGGCTAGACCATCGATTGTATTTTGACAATCAAATTTTAGTGCTGCTGAGTTATGATTCTGTTCACTAAGCAAGGGTACAAGTGGATATAGTGGATGTTCTGGATAGTGTTCAGCAATGTTAATTAAATCTGCTTGCCATTGGTCATTAGAAATTTGTTGCAGTGAATATCCAAAGGAGCGGAGTAATTTGATCAGCTTAATTGAATGAAAAGGTTGGGAATTTACAAAGTGAAATGCCTTCCCTATAGATTTTTCTTGTCTGGATAAATGGACTACGGCTTTGCTCACATAATCTACAGGAGCCATATCTTCAATCATATTGACATCTGGCACTTTTTCAAGTTTTACACAGCCGATGATTAATCTGTATAAAAAGTCATTTTGATTGAATACTCCGGTTTTGCTGTGTCCAGAAACACGTCCTATTCTATGTATAGTTACAGGAAGGCCGCGATCGCGGGCGATGGTAACTAATTTTTCAGCAACCCATTTACTCTGCGTGTAGCCGCCAGATGGCACTTGATAATCATTGAGGTTATCTTGTTCTTGAACTATTTTTACGCCAGAATAACCTTCGGGAGAGAACACCCCATCTGTTGACATAAAATGCATGGGTTTGACTTTCGCTTGAGTTGCGAGTCTCAAAACTTCCTGAGTTCCTAATACATTTGCAGGCTTGAGTGTGGCGTATGGGGAAACATGATGAACCAACGCGCCATTGTGATAAATCACATCAATTAACTCAGCTAGTGCTTGAAATTTCTGCCGAGAAAGTCCCAAAAGTGGCTCAGATAAATTCCCTACAACTGCAATAATTCTAGAACTGAAAGAATTATCCCACACTAAGTATGATTTCAGGCTATTTTGAATTCTTTTTTTTCCCTCTTCTGCATTAGCTGCACGTACCAAGCAATAAATATTTGCATGAGTTTGTTGCAGGAGTTCATAAAGTAAAAATGACCCTACAAAACCTGTAACTCCAGTTAAAAAAATGTTAGTAGGCTCAGTTGGATATTTAATTGATGTTTCAGGACGTATCGTAGGATCAAGGACAGCTTCGGCTTCCCAATTAATTTGATTTTTTGAAGTAATAGCAAGAGTAGAATAACCCATGTTTTGAGCCGTTTCAATACTCTGGGCTAAACTAGCAATTGTTGGCATCTCCCACAAACTGCTTAAAGGTAATTCTATTTGCCATGTTTGACGTACTCTAAAAACAAGCTGTGTTAGTAGTAAAGAATGCCCTCCCAAATTAAAAAAGTTGTCTTCAATGCCAACTTGTTTAATCTTGAGCAATTCAGTCCAAATTTTCGCCAGTTGTTCTTCGATTAGTGTACGTGGTGCTATATACTTTATTTCTTTATTTGACAAGTAATGTTCAGCTATAGGTAATGCCTGACGATCTATTTTCCCATTCGGTGTAAGTGGTAGTTTTTCCAGTAGTACAAAAGCAGAAGGAACCATGTACTCTGGTAGACTCTGTTTGAGAAAGTGTCGTAATTCTGGTATCAGTTTAATATTATTTTCTAACTCATAATTTTGAGTATTAGGAACGATATATGCTACTAGTCGCTTGTCATCAGGGTTATCTTCTCTAACCATGACTACACTTTCTCGCACAAAAGAATGCTGAATTAGTTTGGCTTCAATTTCTTCTAGTTCAATCCGAAAGCCACGAATTTTCACTTGGTGATCTACCCGACCAAGGATTTCAATATTGCCATCATCGCGGTAGCGTACTAAGTCTCCTGTTTTATATAGTTTTTTGTCTGCTGCTTTGTTAAAAGGGTTGGGAATGAATTTTTCAGCCGTTAACTCAGGTTGATTGAGATAACCTCGTGCTACACCTTTACCGCCAATATACAATTCGCCGGGAATACCAATAGGAACTGGTTGCAAGTGGCTATCTAAGATATAAGTTTGAATATTAGAAACAGCTTTGCCAATGGGTATTTCTTGGGTAAAAGTTTGCTCTGATAAATCGCAAGTTGTTGCTACTACTGTGGCTTCAGTAGGGCCATAGCTATTGACGAGCTTGATTGTTTTATTTACACACTGTTGCCAAGTTAATACTTTATCATTTGATGCTTTTTCACCACCGATAATCACTAATCGTAGAAATGACGGTAAAGTTAATTTAAGTGCAGCTAACTCAAAAGTTAATTGCTGCCAAAAAGCCGTTGGTAAATCTAAGACAGTTAGCAATTGCTGTTGACATTCTTTGAGAAAATGAGGTATTGAACTTAACATTTCATCAGTTCGCAGTACCAAAGTTGCTCCCTGTACTAAACAAGGAAAAATTTCTTCGGCGGCGGCATCAAAGCTAATGGAGGCAAATTGAAGAATGCGATCGCTAGAATTTATGCCATATTCTGTTATCGCTGCTTGTGTGTAGTTAACTAAAGACCCTTGTTCAATCATCACCCCTTTGGGTTTGCCTGTTGACCCGGATGTATAGATTACATATACTAAATTGTCAAGTTGACTTTGATTGATGGGATTGGTTTGCGGTTGTTGTGCGATTAACTCTGCATCATCTATACATATAACTTTGGCTGGGGTATCTGGAAAATTTGCCAACAGACATTCCTGGGTGAGCAACACTGGTACTTGAGCATCCGCTAACATATACGCTAATCGTTCTTGCGGGTACACTGGGTCTAGTGGCAGATATGCCCCGCCAGCCTTGAGAATTCCTAACAATCCAACTATCATTTTGAGCGATCGCTCTACACAAATCCCCACCAGTACCTCTGGCCCTACTCCCAGTTTTTGCAGATAGTGGGCGAGTTGATTTGCTCTTTGATTTAGTTCTCGATAGGTTAAAGATTGCTCTTGAAATACTACGGCTATAGCATCGGGTGTTTTCTCTACCTGTGCTTCAAATAATTGATGAATGCACTGGTCTTGAGGGTAATTAATTTCAGTATTATTCCACTCAACTAATAAAGTCTGCTTTTCTGCTTCTGTCAGCAAAGGCAAATCTGACAGGCGTTGCTCAGGATTTGCAACCATACCTGTTAACAAATTGCCCAAATGCCCTAACATCCGAGTTATGACATCATCATCAAAGCCTTGGCGTAGCCCGCCGTAGACATCGCGATCGTAAGCAATTTCCAATGACAACTCTTGACTAGGTACGACTGTCACAGTTAAAGGGTAGTTTGTCCGTTCTTCAGCAACAACATTTAAAATTTCTAAATTGTCAATTTGCCGTTTTGCAGTATCGACCGGGTAATTTTCAAATACCAAGATGCTGTCAAATAAAGACATTGACCGTGGTACATCACTCCACCCTTGCACCTCTACTAAGGGACTGTATTCATATTGAGAAATTTCTGCTTGTTGAGTTTGGATTTGTTTAAGCAAAGCGACAACAGAAGTATCTGCTGCTACCTGTACCCTCAGAGGTAAGGTGTTAATGAACAATCCCAGCATCGATTCTGCACCCGCCAGCGTTACCGGGCGGCCAGAGACGGTAACACCAAAAATTACGTCTGTTTCGCCACTGTAATAGCTCAGAAGCCAAGCCCAAGCGCCTTGTACTAAAGTATTGAGGGTGATTTGCTGCTGACGAACAAGCGATCGCATCGCTGTGGTTTGACTAGCTGACAGTTTGATTTCTTGGGCTGCATGGTTTTTTATTTTGCTATGACTACTACTCAATGTTTTTTCAATACGGAGGTTAGTAGGAGCAGAAAAACCACTTAACGTCTGTCGCCAAAACGTCTTAGCTTTTTGTAAATCCTGTTTATGCAGCCATTTGATATAATCCCGATAAGGACGGGGAGGCTCTAACCGTAATTCTTTACCTTGGCAAAAGGCAGTATAAAGTTTAAAAACTTCGTTCAGCAACATCGATGTAGACCAACCATCGGTAATTAGATGATGGGTGTTCCAAACAAATTGGTAAGTATTTTCGTTCAGTTGAATTAACGCCAAATGCATCAATGGTGCTTGGGTGAGATCAATACCTAAAGTGCGATCACTCTCTAAAAAAGCTGCTAACTTTTCTTGTTGCTCAGTAGATGAAATACCTTGCCAGTTGTAATGTTTTAAAGATAGTTGCACCTGACGCAGCACCACTTGTATAGGTTCTTTTAAACCTTCCCAGCGAAAACAAGTCCGCAAAATTGGATGACGCTGAATTACCTGTTGCCAAACTCTTTCAAATACAGGAATATTCAGTTGACCAGAAAGGGTACATACTAACTGATTAAAATAAACTCCTGTATCTGGTGCAGATAGGGTATGAAAAAGCAATCCCTGCTGCATTGGTGAAAGAGGATAGAAATCCTCTACATTTTGCATACCCATTTCAAACATCTCCAATTGCTGCAATGATATTTTCGAGGTCAGTTTCATTCCACTGGAAATCTGATAAATCTGCTGGGAGCGAGTTATTTTCAGAAACTTGGTAAATTAGCGATCGCAATGCCTTGATAAAATTCTCAGCTAGATTCTCAATCGTGGTTTGGCGATGAATTGCATTGCTGTAAGTCCAACTGATTTGTAATTGGTCTGCAACTACAATCGCGTTGATATCTAATAAATGGCGACGGCTTCCTTTTGGACTACTTGCAGAACCAATATCTGCGTCAGCTAGGCTAAAGGTTGATGATTCTGAAAGAACTTGATCGGATTGTCCTAAATAGTTGAATAGCACCTCAGCTTGAGGTAAAGTTTGCAGTTTTTCTGCGATTGATTTGTCGTCTCTAAGATAACGCAGTACACCATAACCAATTCCGCGATTGGGAATCTCGCGTAACTGCTCTTTGACAATTTTTACCGTCGTGGCTGAGTCAGAAGTTGCTGGCAAGTTTAATAATACTGGGAAAATGGTCGTAAACCAGCCTACAGTTCGTGACAAATCCACATCATCAAAGATGTCTTCCCGTCCATGTCCTTCTAAATCTAAAAGTAGTGTTGGCTCTCCCATCCACTCAGCAAAAGTTTGTACCAGTGCTGTAAGTAATACATCGTTAATTTGGGTTTGGTAAGCGGCTGGTACTTTTTGTAATAAAGCTTGGGTATCTGCCACACTCAAGGAAACAGATATAGTACGAGCCGAAACAACTGTGTTTTCGCCTCCGGGAAAATCTACTGGGATGGGGGAAACGTGACGACGGCATTCTGCACACCAGTATTCTAGTTCGTTTTGAAGTTCGGTTGACTGGGCGTAGTTTTTTAACTTTTGCGCCCACTGCTGGAAGGAAGTTGTTTTAGCTGGTAATTTAATTGCCTCACCCGCTTGTAGTTGGGTATAAACAGTTTGGAAATCTTCTAGGAGAATGCGCCAAGAAACACCATCAACAGCTAAATGGTGAATGATTAGTAGTAAGTAGCTGGGCTGATTTGCACCACGGTCAAAAATAGCCGCTTGTACTAACGGACTCTTTGAGAGGTTGAAACTAGCTTGTAATTTTGTGGCTGTAGAAGCGATCGCTAATTCTTGTTCCTGGTGTGACAATGTAGAAAAATCGTAGCGTGTCACTGGTACATTATCTGTGGGAGTAGCGTAGACGCATTCGCGTAGCGTCTCGTAGAGAAGTGGCTTGTCGCTAGACATCGCTTGCTGCCATCCAGAAAGTTCCTTGACAAAACACAGACGCAGTGCATCATGGTGCAATATCAACTGCTGCATTACCTGTTGTAAAATCTCGGTGTCGAGACTTTGGCGCATTTCCAACAGAATTGCTTGATTGCAGTGGTGTGGCTCAGGTTGATTTTGCTCAAAAAACCAGTGTTGAATCGGTGTGAGAAATACATCACCTGTCACTAATCCTTGTTCTGCTTGGATAGTGCGAACCGTACCCGCCACTGTTGCTAATTTTGCAATTGTTTGGTTGTCAAACATCTGTTTAGGCATCAATTGCAAACCAGCTTGATTAGCTTTAGCAATAATTTGGATACTCAAAATAGAATCGCCGCCCAGCTCAAAGAAATTGTCGTGGATACCTACCCGTTCCACACGCAAAACCTTAGTCCAAATGTCTGCTAGTAATTTCTCCGTCGGCGTAGTAGGAGCAACAAAAGTACCTGATTCGGCTCTAACTTCTTCTGGTGCTGGCAATGCTTTTGTATCTACCTTGCCATTAGTTGTTAAAGGCAAAGCCTTTAATGGTACAAAAACCGAGGGAACCATATAATCAGGCAGTTTCTCTGACACAAAGCTTTGCAGAACGTCGATAGAACTGGGTGATTCTGCATTCCAAACAATGTATGCAGCTAAACGCTTGTTACCTGGAACATCCTCCCGCGCTATTACTGCGGCTTCCTTTACCCCCGAATGCTCTAGAATTACGGATTGAATTTCTGCTAACTCAATGCGGAAACCGCGAATTTTTACCTGATCATCGATTCGTCCGAGAAATTCCAGAACCTCATCTGGTCGGTAACGTGCCAAATCACCTGTTTTATACAGCCTCTCCCCTGGTATTTGAGAAAATGGGTTAGGAATAAACTTTTGTGCTGTCAATTCTGGCTGATTGAGATAACCTCTAGCTAATCCCAAACCACCAATATGCAACTCACCCACTACACCAATCGGTACAGGTTGACAGTATTGGTCAAGCACATATAACTGGGTGTTAGCAATAGGATTACCAATTGCTACTGAAGTAGAAAGATTTTCTCCTATCGGTACTTGGTAAATGCAACACCCTACAACTGTTTCTGTCGGCCCATATTCATTGACCAACATCGTATTTGGTGCAAACTCCCGCCAGAAAGCAATATCTTCAGCCAACAAATTCTCACCACCAATGATAAAGGCTCTGGTGCGACCTGCGGCTTCTTGCGGTGATAACATCTGACTCAGTAATTTCAGGTGAGCCGGTGTAATTTTCACCAAGCTTAAGTTGGAGTTGTTACGTAAAGCGTTGACTAGAGTTTCAATACCTTGATCTGGCGAGAGAATTTCTACCTGATTCCCCACCAGTAACGGAGAGAAAAGGCTGGTAATCGTCAGGTCAAATCCTAAAGGAGAATGAACGATTGTTCCTGTACCTTGGTCAAGATTATAAGCTTGGGTACACCAACTCAGGTAGTTGACTAGTCCTTGATGGTGAATTAATGTACCTTTGGGTTTGCCAGTCGAACCAGAAGTGTAAATGATGTAAGCCAGATTTAGAGTTGTAATATCACTGACTGGGTTATCTGTTGGCTGTTGGGTAATTATTTGCCAATCAGTATCCAAGCAAATTACTTGGGTTGCATCTGTTGGTAAGTTTGCTGCTAAATGCTGTTGAGTCAGTAGTACAGGTATTTGAGCATCTTGTAAAATAAATGCTTGACGTTCTTTGGGATAGGTTGGCTCAATTGGTAAATATGCTCCACCTGCTTTGAGGATACTTAATAAGCCGGTGACCATTTCTAGGGAGCGTTCTACACAAATCCCCACTGGTACTTCTGGCTTAACTCCTAATTGTTGTAGGTAATGGGCTAGTTGGTTAGCACGAGTATTTAGTTCACTATAACTTAGCTGCTGATTCCCAAAAATAACAGCAATGTTATCTGGTGTGCGGTTTACCTGTTCCTCAAATAATTGATGAATGCACTTATTTTTGGGATAGTCAGTCTGGGTATGATTAAAATCAACCAGTAGTTGTAACTCATTTGGCGGTAATATCTCTAACTCATTAATTGCCGATAACGGATTTTTTAAGATACTGTGCAATAAAGTCTCAAATTCTTCCGTTAAACGATTTATATTTTCAGCACTAAATAAGTTAGCGTCATAGTGAAATTCTACAGTCAAATAATCGTTGTATTCTAAACAAGAACATTTTACATTAAACCTATCTATACAGGCATATTGCTTGTAAATTGAAAAGTTAATATTAGCAGCGGTATATTTATGCTTTTGTGGTTCATAATCAAAACAAAATGGAAAATATGATGTATTTGTTTCCTGATTAAATTTAATAATTTTCAAATTAAAACTATCTTGCCATTCATGATTTTCTTGAAGGCGATCTTGAGTTTTCTGTAAAACTTCACTAAAAAAGCTAGTTGATCTTAAATGGCTATGTAAAGGTAAATATTTAGCAAATAATCCTAGCGCTGATTCTAATTCTTGGTAATTACGACCACTGGTAGCCGTACCAATAACTATTTCCGATTGTCCAGTCAAGCGCATCAGTAGCACTTGCCAACAAGCCAATAATAATACGCAAACAGAAGTATTATGTTTCTGGGCTAAAATTTTAATTTCGCTAGTAAAATTAGGATTTATTTGCAAGCTTACAACTTGAGGCTGAAACTCTTGATTGACTTGTAGTTGATTTTCTAAAGGCAAATGTAAATCCAAAAGGTGAGCAATATCCTGTTTACGCCAATACTCTCTACCTATTGCTGTATCTTCTGATTCCAGTAATTCATTTTGCCATTCAGCAATATCAGCATACTGGAGGACTTCATCAGATAATTCTTTATCTTGTAAACAAGCTTCGTAAGAACTGCTGATTTCATGCACTAAATTTTTCAGAGTTGCAGAATCGGCACACAATGCGGGTAAGCTCAAAATTAATATATACTTTTGCGGTGATAAAGTTATCAGGGAGATACGAAAAACTTGACCTTTTTCGTAATCAAAAGGCAAATGAAGCATCTCTTGAAAAATTACGTTAATCTTAGCTTCTTGTTGCTGAAGTTGCCAGCCACTTAAATCATAGCTGTCTTCCCAGCAGATGCTCCCATCATTTATTACTTGAACTGGAATTTCCATACCCGATAAGCACTGAAATTTAGTCCTAAGTATTTCATGCTTATTAACAACATTTTTTAATGCTTCTTGAAGGTTAGCTATGTCAAGCTTGCCTTCAATTAAAACTGCTACTTGGGCGCGAAATGGTGTTTGTTTATCTGTGTGTTGTAACAACCACAGATGTTTCTGGAGTGGGGAAATTCGGACACCTTCAAGAGTTTGGGTTTGCATAATATTTGAAAATCAGGATTTTATTCAGGCAGAGGCGCGGAGAGTAATGAGGAGTTAGAGTTATGAGTTGCTGCTAATGTTTGATTTTTGTTTAATCTTCATTAACTTCTGCCGAACTGTATTTTTATACTCTTTTTCTTGAGTCAGTTGTTGTTGATAGTCAGATTCTTTCAGTTTTTCTACTAGCTGGTTGAGTTGGATATCTGGTTGTGTAACCACACACCGCAAAAGCATTTCTAAATGTTCTGTCATACGGACTATAGTGCTGAGTTCAAATAAATCAGTTTTATATTCAAAGCAACCACTAATACCTTCTGCTTGTTCTGAAACTAGAAATCCTAAATCAAAGGGAGACATCTGCTTGTTAGTTTCAAATGGGCTAAGGGTGAGATCAGGTAAAGACAAAGTGAGTTTTTGAATATCTGGTGTGGCTATATTCTGGAAAGCAAACCACACTTGAAACAATGGATTATAATTTAAGTCTCGTTCTAGTTGCAATTCTGCGACTAACTTTTCAAAGGGCAAATCTTGATGGGTGTATGCTCCTAAAGTTACTTCGCGTGTCCGACGTAGCAATTCACTAAAACTAGGGTTTCCTGAAAGGTCTGTCCGCAGAACTAAACTATTGACAAAAAAGCCAATTAATCCTTCAATTTCACTGCGGTTGCGATTGGCAATAGCTGAACCTACAAGGATATCTTCTTGCTTGGTGTAGTAGTAGAGCAAGGTGTTGTATGCAGTTAGCAGGCTCATAGAGAGAGTGACATCTTCTCGCTGGCTGAGTAATTTAACTGCATCGCTGAGGTCTTTGGGTAGTTGGAATGATTGGGTTGTGCCAGTATAAGTTGGCTGCAAAGGTCGAGGTTTGTCTGTAGGTAACTCTAGCTTTGTCGGAGCGTTTTGGAGTTGTTGTTTCCAATAAGCTAGTTGAGTTTCTAGCACCTTTCCTTGCATCCATTCTCTCTGCCAAACAGCAAAATCTGCATACTGAATTGGCAAGTCTGGGAGTGTCAGAGATTTGCCTTGGCTAAACGCTGCGTAAAAATCTGCTAGTTCCCGAATGAGTATCGTCATTGACCACAGGTCGGAGATAATGTGGTGCATGGTCAGCAGTAATACATACTCTGCTTTGTCTAGCTGTAGTAGCGTGGCTCGTATTAGTGGCCCTTGAGCTAGGTTGAATAGGCGTTGTGCTTCTTCAATTGCAATGCGCTTTGCTTCAGTTTCGCGTTGTTGGAGCGATCGCTCTTTTACTCTTAGGTCTACTATCGGTATAGTAATATCTGTAATCGGTTGAATTTTTTGAACTGGTTGCCCTTCGACTGTAGTAAAAACGGTGCGTAAGGTTTCGTGACGACTGATAACTGCATTCAGGCTTTGCTCTAAGGCTGTGATGTTGAGTGAACCAGTTAAGCGCACACTTGTAGGCTCATTATAAGTATGATTGCCTGGGTCTAATTGATCGATTAACCATAGTCTTTGTTGAGCAAAAGATAAGGGTAAGTTTTTACTCCTACTAACAGGTTTTATTGGCGGAGTCTCCAATTTTTCCCCAGTTCTGATTTTAGCTTCTATTCTCTGGGCACATTCTGCTATGGTTGGCGACTCAAACAAATAACTTAGCGGTATCTCTATCTTAAAAACGTCTCGGAGGCGAGATATTACCTGAGTTGCTAACAGGGAATGTCCGCCTAAATCAAAAAAGTTATCATTATTACCTATACATTCTCTACCAAGAATTTCTGTCCATATCCCTGCCAATACCTCTTCTATAGGAGTGCGTTGAGTTGGTACAACTTGCTCTTGTGTAACAGATGCAGATTTTTGTAAAGCTCTAACTCTTGGAATTTGCTCCAGAGGAATTTGCGCTAAAAGTGTTTGCAATGTTGTTTCTGGATCAGAAATAATACTGTTTGATAATGTTAAAAAATGTTCTGAAATCTGCTCTACATCAGCACTATCAAAACGACGTTGATCATAAACGCATTTCAAATGGAGTTCTGAGTTAACAGTTGCTAAGAAGGTGAGAGCATATTTAGTCTGTGCGCCAATGGAACGCGAATCAGATATGTTAATTTTTAACTCAGTAGACTGTAATGCACTTATATCTACAGGATAGTTCTCAAAAACTAAAAGACTTTCATAGAGAGGTAAATGCCCTGGTAATTCACTGCATTCATGAACTTGTCCGGCATTGCTGTGTTCGTATTGGCGTAACTCCAGATTATAGTTTTGGATATTGTTGAGCCAGTACCATAACTTTTCTTCCTGATCAATTTTTACTCTTAAAGGTAAGGTATTAATAAACAGCCCAATAGTTGATTCGATTCCTGGCAAATTTGCTGGACGACCGGAGACTGTAATCCCAAAAACTACATCATCTTCAGTACTATAGCGGCAAATAAGTAGCGCCCAAATTCCTTGAACTATAGTGTTCAATGTTAGGCGATGAGATTTTGCTAACGATTTAATAATTTCTGTGTTTGTGGCATTTAAATATATTTCTTGCTCACCATATTTTGGTTGATTAGCACTATCACTTAAGGGTTCTGCTGTTATTCCTAATGGGGTGGGTTTGGTAAAATATTTTAAGTTTTTTTGCCAAAATTCTTTAACTTGTAATTCATCTTGTTGCTTGAGCCAGGCAATATAATCTTTGTAGGGGCGAACTGGTTTAAGGTATAAATCCTGACCTTGGCTTAAAGCTTGGTAGCAAGATAAGAATTCCTGAAACAATAACGGGCCGCACCAGCCATCCATGAGAATATGATGAGAAGTCCAAACTAATTGATAAGTATTTTCATCAGTTTGGAAAAGTGCCAAACGCATGAGAGGTGGTTGAGATAAATTGAAACCGCGATCGCGATCGCTCTGAAGATAAGCTTGTAGTTGTGCTTGTTGTTCTGGCAAAGAATATTCTCGCCAGTCTTGCTGTTCCAATGGGACAGCTACTTGTCGTAAAACTACTTGAAGTGGCTGTTCCTGGTCTTTCCAGACAAAGCCGGTTCTTAAAACTGAGTGCCGCCCAATAATCCTCTGCCAAGCTTGCTCACAAGCCGACACACTCACATTTCCTTGTAAAGTGCAGATGGATTGCTCAAGATGAATACCTGAATTGGGAGCAAATAATGTCTCAAATAACATCCCTTGCTGGGTTGGAGACAATGGATAAATAGCTTCAATATTTTTCTTATTCATTGCAATTTCCTCCTAACCCAAACCCATTTCACTAAGAACTTTTTCTAATTGATTTTCATCAAGCATTACATCAGGAAAGTCTGAAGGAGTATAACCTCCAGCATCTGGAGATAGACAATGAGTAATGAGTTTACACAGGACTTCCTTAAATTTTTCGGCTATAAATTTGACTGTAGTTTGACGATGAAGATTTTTGCTATAAGCCCAATCCACTCGTAGTTTGTTGTTAGTTATCAAAGCGTTGATTTCTATAAGATGGCTCCTTTGACCTCGTTGGCTTAGAGCTAATCCGCTAGATTCTTGAGCAAATGTAAACGAAGAAGACTGAGAAAATGTCTGGTCAAACTGACCTAAGTAATTAAAAAGCACTTCAGCTTTGGGGATACTATTCAGCATTTCTGTTATTTGTTGATCATGACTTAAATAGCGCAGTACCCCATAACCAATACCTCGATTGGGAAGACTTCGTAGTTCTTCTTTGACTATCTTTAAAGCTGTCCCTGGGTCTAAAGCTGCTGCTAAATTGATGTGGACTGGAAAGATACTTGTAAACCAGCCGACTGTACGAGATAAATCTACATTATCTAAAATTTCTTCGCGTCCGTGACCTTCTAACTCTACTAATAGAGATTGATGACCAGTCCAACTAGCAAAAGTTTGTCCCAGTGCCGTGAGCAACACATCATTAATTTGAGTGTTATAAGCTTGTGGCACTTCTTTTAAAAGTGCGTGAGTTTCTTCGACATTTAACTCTATTGATACGATATCTTTAGAAGCTTCTGTGTTTTCTCCATTAAGATAATCGATTGGTAGAGCAAAAATTTCCTTTTGAGCCAAGGCTAACCAGTAATGCTGTTCTTGCGCTAAGGCTTCTGATTTTGCATACTCCTGTAAATGATGTGACCATTGTTTAAAGGAAGTAGTTTTCGCTGGTAAATTAACAGTTTTGTCTTGACTAAGCTGCTGATAAACTGTTTGCAAATCCTCCAGCAAAATTCGCCAAGAAACCCCATCTACAGCTAAGTGATGAATGATAATCAATAAACGGCTTGGCTGATAACTACCTAAATCAAATAATGCTACTTGAATTAAAAGTCCACTGGACAAATCGAAACTTGCCTGTAATTTGGTAGCTGCTGCTTCTATAGCTGGCTGTTGTTCTGCTGCTAGTAGTGTAGAAAAATCGAATCTTGTTAAATTTACTTCACTTTCCGGTGGTGCTATTACCTGCTGCCAGCCAGACTCGGTTTGCTCAAATCTTAGCCGCAGCGCATCGTGGTGGATGTATAAATGCTGTATACTCTGCTTTAAGATATCTGGAGCGATCGCTTGTTGAGCTTCCAATAAAACAGCTTGGTTGTAATGGTGTGACTCTAGTAAATTTTGCCGGAAAAACCAATGTTGGATAGGTGTCAGAGGTACTAAACCTGTAACAAGACCTTGCTCGGCTTGAGTTGTCTCTTCAGTAGTCAGACAGACGGTAGCTAATTCAGCAATATTTTGGTACTGAAATAATTGTTTTGCAGTCAGCCGTAAACCTGCTTGGTTAGCTTTAGCAACGATCTGAATAGTTAAAATTGAATCTCCACCTAGTTCAAAGAAGTTATCGTAAATACCTACCTGCTCTACACGAAGAACTTCAGCCCAAATTTGAGCTAATTTACTTTCCACAAGAGTACAAGGAGCTACAAAGGTGTTTGCTAGTTCTAAGTTGCTGGGAGCAGGTGCAGGTAATGCCCGACGGTCTATTTTGCCATTTGGTGTGAGTGGCAGGACATCAAGCTGCACAAAAGCTGAGGGAATCATGTAATCTGGCAGCTTGTCTTTCAGAAAGTTGCGAATATCAGAAGTTTGCAAGATGCCGTTAGCAACAATATACGCAACTAATCTTTTATTACCTGGGATATCTTCTCTAACTACAACCACAGTTTCACTTACTGCCGGATGTTGACTAAGCAGTGCTTCAATTTCTCCTAGTTCAATTCGGAAACCGCGAATTTTCACCTGGTTGTCAATGCGTCCTAAAAACTCGATATTCCCGTCTGGGAGATAGCGGACTAAATCACCCGTTTTATATAGCCGCGCTTGTGATTTTTGACTAAATATATTATGTATGAACTTTTCGGTAGTTAAATCTGGGCGGTTATGATAGCCTCTGGCTAAACCTTTACCACCAATGTAAAGTTCTCCCATAACCCCTATGGGTACTGGTTGCAAGCTAGCATCTAATATATAAAGTTGGCTGTTAGAATACGGTCTGCCAATTGGTACTAATTGTTCAGATGTTAACTCTCCTGTAGTGTGTTCAAAATATGAACTGTCTATGGTAGCTTCGGTAACGCCAAAGGAGTTAATCAACCGTGTCTCTTCACCAAGAACAGCGCGGAATCTCTGGTACTCTGCCCCATACCAGCTATCAGAACCGCAGATAACCAACCGCATAAAATCGAGTTTCTGCTGGCTTTTTTCCAAGTACTCAACCAGATTTCTCAAAACTACTGGCACAAATTCCGCGCAGTCAACTTGTTGTTGACACATCAATTCGTATAGTTGTTGGGATTCTAGCAGTAACTCCCGTGGACACAGCACTAACTTACCGCCAGAGCATAAAGCCCGAACTAAATCTCCAGTAAACACATCAAAGGAAAAGTTCGCCATCTGAAGATGACAAAGGACTTGAGAACCAAGTTGATAAGCTTTTTCCCAGCTATAGTAGGCATTTACAAGGCTGCTATGCTCAATCATGACACCCTTTGATTGGCCAGTGGAACCAGAAGTGTAAATCAGGTAAGCTAAATTTGTTGCTTGTACGTTGCTGGTTGGGTTAGATTCTTGTGCTTGAGCAATTAATTCCCAGTCTGCATCTAAATAGATGACTTTACCTGCATAGGTGCGAAGAGTTTCAGTCAGTCGCTTTTGAGTTATTAGGACACTACACCCCGCATCCTGCAACATGAAATCTAAGCGTTGCTGTGGTTGATTGGGGTCTAATGGTACGTATGCGCCACCTGCTTTTAAAATACCTAAGAGTGCGATCGCCATTTCCAGCGATCGCTCGACACAAATCCCCACTAATACCTCTATGCCAACACCCAATTTTTCCAAATAATGTGCTAGTTGGTTGGCTCGCTGATTTAGTTGGCGATAGGTAAGTTGCTCATTTTCAAATACTACTGCAACTGCATCTGGTGTTTTTTCTACCTGTTTCTCAAACAGTTGATGAATGCACTTATCCTGGGGATAGTCAGCTTGAGTTTGATTCCAACCTACTAATAATTGGTTTTGCTCATCTTCTGTTAACAGGGGTAATTCAGAAAGCCGTTGCTCTGGATTAGCAATGATACCACAGAGTAATGTCTGTAAATGCCCTGCCATCCTTTGTATAGTTTGCGGCTCGAATAAATCGATACTGTACTCTAGAGTTCCTACTAATCCCTTCTCTGTCTCTGTCATATCCAGAGTCAAATCGAACTTCGCAGTGCCACTGTCACTTTCGAGAGTACTTAAAGTCAAACCCGGTAACTCAATCTCTGAGTTTTGTGCATTTTGCAGTACAAACATCACCTGAAATAGAGTTGTATGGCTTAAGTCTCGCTGTGGCTGTATTTTTTCCACTAGCAGTTCAAAAGGCGTATCTTGGTGGGTATAAGCACCTAAAGCTACTTCTTTGACACGATGCAGCAACTCTCGAAAACTGGGATTGTCTGCAAGATTAGTCCGCAACACTAGGGTATTGGCAAAGAAACCAATTAACCCTTCTATCTGGCTGTGGTTACGATTAGCGATGGGAGAACCTATGACAATATCATTGCTTCCGGTGTAGCGGTGTAGTAGTGTCTTAAAAGCTGCCAGCAAGGTCATGAATAAGGTGCTTCCATGCTGCTGGCTCAAAGATTTTAGCGCCAGAGATTGGTCTTTTGACAAACAGAAAGAATGTTTTGCACCACGGGAGGTTTGAATAGCTGGTCGCGGATAGTCAGTTGGTAACTCTAGTACTGCTGGCGCACCATCTAGCTGTTTTAGCCAGTAAGCAAGCTGGGATTCTAGTACTTCTCCCTTCAGCCATTGCCCCTGCCAAGCTGCGAAGTCTGCATACTGAATTTCAAGTTCAGGTAAGGGTGAAGGTTGCTTCTGACAAAAAGCTTGATAAAGTGTTGCTACCTCACGCACTAGCACCTCTATTGACCAACCATCAGAGACAATGTGATGCATAGTCAAGAGTGTCACATATTCCTGTTCACTCAGGCGGAGTAATTTCACTCGTAGCAGAGTGTCAGCCTCAAGGTTGAATGGCTGTTGCGCCTCTGCAAAGGCTAGTTGTCTGACCTTGGTTTCTCGTTGAGTGGGAGGTAATTCGCTCAGGTCAATTACTGATAATAACTGCGGTGTTGTTGGTGAAATGACTGCTATGGCTTGCCCTTCAACTGTCCGAAAATTAGTTCGCAAGACTTCGTGACGGCGGAGAATTTCATTGAAACTCTGTTCTAGTGCTGCTAGATTCAACTGCCCCTCTAAGCGCACAGCAGCAGGAATATTGTAAAAAGGGCTATCCGGCTCTAAATGGCTAAGAAACCATAAGCGCTGTTGGGCAAAGGATAGGGGTAATTCTGGTGATGGGCAAAGCCCCGTCTTTGGCGATCGCGAAATGCGTTTGATGGTTGGTATTTCTAATCCTTTGTCGGCGTTAATCGCTGTTTGAATTTCTTTCGCTAACTCGCTTACTGTTGGCAACTCAAACAAGCGACGTAAAGGTATCTCTACCTCAAACACTTGCCGTATCTGGGATATAACACGAGTTGCTAAAAGGGAATGTCCACCAATTTCAAAGAAATTATCATGTATACCGACTTTTTCAACACGCAGTATTTTTGCCCAGATTCTTGCTAAGATTTCCTCAACTGCGGTACGAGGTGCGACAAAAGAATTTTCTAGCTCTAAGTTGTTCTTAACTGGTGCTGGTAGTGCTTTCCGGTCGATTTTGCCATTTGGTGTAAGTGGTAGGGTGTCAAGCTGCACAAAAGCTGAGGGGATCATGTAAACTGGCAGCTTGTCTTTTAAGAAGTTGCGAATTTCCAAGATTTGCAGAATGTCGTTAGAAACAATGTAAGCCACTAATCTTTTATCACCTGGGTTATCTTCTCTGATGATAACTACAGTTTTTTGAACTGTTGGGTATTGGCTCAATATGGCTTCAATTTCTCCCATTTCAATGCGAAAACCACGAATTTTAACCTGGTTATCAACGCGGCCTAAAAACTCAAGATTTCCATCTGGAAGATAGCGAACTAAGTCACCTGTTTTGTAAAGTCGTGCTTTTGATTCTGGGCTAAAAACATTGGCAATAAATTTTTCATTTGTTAAATCTGGACGGTTATGATAGCCTCTCGCTAAACCATCACCACCAATATAAAGTTCACCCATCACTCCTATGGGTACTGGTTGTAAATTGTCATTTAAAACATAAATTTGTGTGTTGTCAATGGGGCGACCAATCAATACTTGCTGTTTGTTAATATCAATAATTTTGTAGAGAGTAGACCAAATAGTAGTTTCTGTTGGCCCATACATATTCCACACAGCAGCACATTTTTCTACTAAATGTTGCGCTAGTTGTTTGGGTAAATTTTCTCCACCACAGAGGATTTTCAAGTTTGGACTACCCTGCCACCCAGATTCTAAAAGTATCCGCCATGTTGCTGGTGTTGCTTGCATAACAGTAGCACTAGAGTTTACCAAACACTTTAATAATTGGCTGCCATCTGTGGCAATTTCACGGCTAGCTATGACTAACCGCGCACCAATAATTAGGGGAAGAAAAAGTTCTAAAACTGCTATATCAAAAGTAATTGTTGTGACAGATAATATTGTATCTTGGCCTGTTAGCCCTGGTTTTCTCAGCATAGAAATCAGAAAATTAACCACCGAGCAATGAGGTATTTCTACACCTTTGGGTTTTCCTGTAGAGCCAGAAGTGTAAATTATATAAGCTAGGCTTTGAGTTATATTTCCATTAACTAAATTTTCCTGAGACTGATGATAAATATTTTCCCATTCCTTGTCTAAGCAGAGAATTTGAGTTTGGTTTTCTGGTAAAGCTATTAATAAATTTTGTTGTGTTAATAAAATTGATACCTGAGCATCTGCCAATATATAAGTTAAGCGTTCTTGGGGATATGCTGGGTCTAATGGTAAGTAAGTACCGTCTGCTTTAAGGATAGCTAATAATCCCACTAGCATTTCTAAACCGCGTTCTAGAAAAATACCAACATTTACCCCAGTGCTAACACCTAAACTTGCTAAGTAGTGCGCTAGTTGATTGGCTTTTTGGTTTAATTGTCTGTAGGTTAATTGCAGACCTTCAAAAACTACCGCCACTGCATCTGGTGTTTTTTCTACCTGTTCTTCAAATAATTGATGGATGCACTTATCCTGGGGATAGTCAGCTTGAGTATTATTCCACTCCACTAGCAGTTGATGTTTCTCAACTTCTGTCAACATTGACAATGAAGCCAGAGGCTGATTAACATCTGCAATCATATTTTCTAGTAAAGTGGCTAGATGCCCCAGCATCCGAGTAATAGTATCTGGATGAAAGCCGCCGCAGGCATCGCAATCGTAAGATATTCTCAGTTCCAACTCAGAACTAGGTATAACTGTTACTGTCAAAGGATAGTTAGTGTTGTCAACAGCACTAATAAACTGGGTTTCTAAATCTTTCATCCCATTTTTTAATGCAGTATCAATGGGATAATTTTCAAATACTAATATGCTTTCAAATAAAGGTAAACTCCGCGGGACTTCGCTCCAGCCTTGCACCTCTACTAGTGGGCTATATTCATATTGCCGAATTTCTGCTAGTTGTGATTGCAATTTTCTCAACCACGATAACAAAGATTCTTCAGCATCAATTTTCACTCGTACAGGTAGGGTATTAATAAACATCCCCACCATAGACTCAGCGTTGACTAAATCTGCTGGACGACCGGAGACTGTTACACCATAAACTACATCTGTTTCTCTACTGTAGCGGCTTAAAAGTAAAGCGTAAGCTCCTTGGACAAGGGTGTTAAGTGTGAGTTGATTTTGTCTTGCTAAAGATTGTAGTGTTGCCGTAGTTGTTTGCGAAAGCTTGATTACTTGCTGATTGTATTTCTCTGGTTGCTTGAATGAGTCTTGAGTATTCAAATTAATTAAGGGTGTGGGTGCTGTAACTCCCTGTAATGACTGTTGCCAAAATTCCTTTGCTTTGTTTAAATCTTGTTGTTGCAACCAACCAATATAATCGCCAAAGGAAGTATCTAATATTAAAGGTGAATTTTTACCTTGGTCAAGTGATTGGTAAATTTCTACTACTTCTTTTAAGACTAAAGCTGTTGACCAACCATCTAAAATGAGATGATGCTTACTCCAAATAAAGTAATAGCAATCATCATTACAGCGAATTAAATGCAGCCGCATTAGGCATGGTTGTGTAAGGTCAAAATTGGCGGTGCGATCGCTCTCTAAAAATTCCTGCAATTTCTGCGGCTGCTCATTTGGGTCAATATCTCGCCAATCGCGCTGTATTAAGGATACTTTGACTTCTCGATGCACAGTCTGTAAAGGTTTTTCTAGATTTTCCCAATAAAAAGCTGTGCGTAAAACAGTATGGCGGTTGACTACTTCTTGCCAAGCTTGTTCAAAAGCTACAACATTAAAATTGCCTTTCAGGGAGTAACATAACTGGACAAAATAAACAGCTGATTCGGAAGCATATAAACTATGAAAGAGAATGCCCTGTTGTAGCGGTGATAGTTCATAAATATCTTGGATGCTGTCAGCTTTCATGTTGTTATTTCTCACTCCCACGGTTAATTTTTGCCAGTAAAAAGTCGAGGTCTTTTTGGCTTACTTTTGCTTTAGAGAAATCAGAAGGGGTATAACCTCCTGCATCAGGCGATTGACAATGGCTAATAATTTCCCGCAGTGCTTGGACAAAGTTTTGAGCAATACTTGATACTGTTTCCTCTTTGTAAATTGCTGTGCTATAAGTCCAATTTAGTTGTAGACAGCTACCTGTCACAAACCCATTAATATCAAATAAATGACGGCGGCTTCCTAAAAGACTACGTGTTACACCACTCGATTCTGATGCTAATTTGAATAAAGAAGATTCTTGTAAAACCTGATCAAATTGTCCTAAATAGTTGAAACAAACTTCTGCTTGGGGCATAGCAGCTAAATTTTTAGCAGTATCGTTGCTCAAATACCGCAATACACCATAATCAAAACCCCGATTTGATATACTACGAAGCTGTTCTTTAATTGCTTTTAAATCATCCCCAATTGCACCATTTTCTAAATTCAATAGGACTGGAAAGACAGTAGTAAACCAACCGACTGTACGAGATAAATCAATGTCAGTAAAAATGTCTTCTCGTCCATGTCCTTCTAAGTTAACTAATAGTGTTTTTTCTCCTGTCCACTCTGCAAACGTTTTTGCTAGTGCTGTTAACAAAACATCGTTGATTTGTGTATGGTACTTGGCTGGTACTTCTTGTAGCAGTGCTTGTGTCTCAGTTTCATCAACAAATACTGAAAGAGTTTTACTTGTAGCTACGGTATTTAATCCCCTTACATAATCTACTGGTAAAGAAGAAACTCGTTTTCTTAACTCAGAACACCAGAAATCTAACTGTGAGTGTAACGTCTTTGTGTTTGCATATTCTTGCAAACGTTCACTCCATTGTTTAAAAGAAGTTGTTTTGGCTGGTAATCGAATTACTTGATGTTGCTGAAGTTTTTCTATAGCTGTTTGCAAATCTGACAATAAAATTCGCCAGGAAACGCCATCAATAGCCAAATGATGAATGATAATTAGTAAGCGGTTATTTTGCTGAGAACCCAAATCGAATAACGCTAACCGAACCAGTAAACCATGTGATAAATCTAAACTTGCTTGCAATTCTGTCGCTTTGGTTTCAATCGCCGCTTTTTGTTGCTCTTGGGGTAGATGAGAAAAATCGAATTTGGTAAATGGAATTTCAGGTTCAACACCAGCATTAAACGATTCCCAACCATTAGCTGTGGGGCGAAAACATAAGCGAAGTGCGTCATGCTGCGCCAGTAAATGCTGTATTGCTTGCTGTAAAATATTAGGCTCGATATTTTGCTGTAATTCTAGCAATAACGATTGATTCCAATGATGTGGTTCTGGTAAATCTTGAGCAAAGAAGCTATGTTGAATTGGTGTGAGAGGTACAGTACCAATTACCAACCCTTGTTCTGATTCTGCCTTTGAAGTAGTATCTGCAACTAATGCTAGTTTGGCAATGGTTTGGTGTTCAAAAATCTGCTTGGGGGTGAGGCGTAAACCGACTTGATTTGCTTTGGCGATCGCCTGAATACTAATAATCGAATCTCCACCCAATTCAAAGAAATTATCGTGAATACTAACTTGCTCTAAATTTAGCAGTTCTGCCCAAATTTTAGCTAAGGCAATTTCTACTGGAGTACGCGCTGCAACAAAGGTAGCTTGTAACTCTGGTTTAACTGCATCCGATGCTAGTAAAGCTTTTTTGTCGATTTTTCCATTTGCTGTAAGCGGTAAAGCCTTCAAAAATACAAATTGTGAAGGCAGCATATATTCAGGCAGTTTTTGCTTGATAAAATCGCGCAATTCAGCAGGTTGAAAATCTTCTTGACCAACTATATAGGCTACAAGCTGCTTTTTCCCTGGATGAGCTTCTTTTGCAACTACAACTACTTCTCGCACTTGCGAATATTGACGAAGTACGGCTTCAATTTCTCCTAATTCGATGCGATAGCCATGTAATTTTACTTGGTCATCAATTCGACCCAAAAATTCTAAGTTACCATCAGACTGATAGCGTCCTAAATCCCCAGTTTTATAAAGTCTTGCGTCAGTTTCACTACTGAATGAATTACGAATAAATCGCTCGTTAGTTAGTTCTGGTTGATTTATATAACCTCTGGCTACATTATCACCACCTATATAGATTTCTCCTACCACACCCAAGGGTACAGGTTGACAATAGTTATCTAGTAAATAGATTTGGGTATTGGCTAAAGGACGGCCGAGAGAAACTGTAGTTGATGGCGTATCAGTAGAAACTTCTTTCACCGTATAAGTGAGTACACCAACGGTAGTTTCAGTTGGGCCGTAGTGGTTAATAATTTTGCATTCTGGTGCTAATTCACGTACTTTTTTAATTAAATCCCAAGTGGCGGCTTCACCACCAAGAATGAGACGTTGGCGTGGTAGAAGTTTTTCGGGATGAGAACCTGATAATAAAGCAGATAGATGTGAAGGAACTATTTTAAGACAATCTATGGTGTTGCGATCGCAATATTCGGCAAATGCAACTGGATCAGTAGCACATTCCTCTGCAATGATGTGCAAGCATCCACCCGTACACAACGCCGAGAAAATTGCTGTGTTACCTAAGTCTGCGGCGAAGGTGGAAACAGTGGCAAAGCTAGCCGCCTCTGGTAAATCGAGTTTTTCTAATATACCGTTAACATAATTGACTATTTGTCGATGTTCAACTGCAACTCCTTTGGGTTTACCTGTTGAACCAGAGGTGTAGATAACATAAGCCAAGTTCTCTGGGGTAACAGGCTGGAGAATGTTGTTTTGAGACGCATCATTGATATCTGCATCAATATAAACTACCTGCGCCTGGAAATTCATTTTTTCTACAAGGCGCTTTTGAGTTAACAACACCGATACTTGAGCATCTTGCAATCTGAATGCTAATGCTGCTTCGGGTAAAGAAGGTTCTAGAGGTAAATAGGCTGCACCTGCTTTGAGAATGCCAAAAATACCAACTATCATATCCAAGGAACGTTCAACGCAAAGCGCAACAACAGTTTCCGGTTTGACTCCCAATGATGCCAAATAATTAGCTAAGTTGTTAGCTTTGGCATTTAGTTCTTTATAAGTCAAATGTTGATTGCCAAAAACAGCTGCAATATTATTTGGTGTGCTGTTAGCCTGTGCTTCAACCCAGTGATGAATGCACTGGTATGGAGAAGGAGCAGTTTTAGTATTGTTAAATTCGCCTAAGAGTTGCTGGCGTTCTTGTGGAGAAAGGATTTCAAGTTGGGCAATTGAAGTCTCTGAATTATTAATTACACTGATTAACAAAGTCTGAAACTGTGCTGCTAATCGTTCAATATATTTTAGCTCAAATAAATTAGCATCATAATAAAATTCTGCTGTGAGTGAATCACTTTGTTGCCAGCATAATAGTTTTACCTTGAAGCGTTCAATACAGCTATATATTTTTGAAATTGAGAAAGTTACATCACCAGCAAAATATTTACTGGGTTGGGATACAAATTCAAAGGCAAAAGGTAAAAATGATAATTCTTGACTATCTTTAGTCTCAGCGAAAAATTCTTCTGGATTAAAAAAGTCTTGCCATTGAGAAACTTGATTTATTGCTTCATCTAACTGCTTTAATATATCAGTAAGTATATGTTCTTCTTGTGGTTGAATACGAATAGGTAAAGATTTAGCTAATAATCCTACTGCTGACTGTAATTCTTCGTAATTTCTCCCATCACAACATAAAGCTAAAATAGGTTCAAATTTGTTAGTCAAACGCCACAGGAGAATTTGCCAGCACGCCATTAAAACTGTTGAAATATCTACAGTGTGTTTTTGTGCGATCGCCGCAATATTAGTTGTAGTGGCAGAATCAAAGTTGATGCTAATAGCTTGGGGTTCAAATATTAGTTTTTGGTGAACTTTTTTCTCGTTTGGTAACTTACCTATAAGAGAGTCAGATACTTTTTGATTACGCCAATACTCTTTTGCTGTTTCAGCTTCTTCTCCAATTAATAACTCATTTTGCCAAGCAGCAATATCTGCGTATTGTAAAAGTGTCTCTTCTAACTCACGTTTGTGCAAATAAGCATCATAAGTAGCACTAAGATCGCGTAAAAGATGATGCAAAGATATTCTATCTGCACAAATTGCTGATATTGCTATTAGCAGAATGTATTGATTATCAGAGTTTTTAATTACATCAATCTGACTAGTAAAACCTTTCTCTAACTGAAAATATAATTCATTATTTTCTTGAAAGAATATATCAATATTTACTTCTTGGCTTTCTGTATCTAAATTCTGCCAATCACAATAGTTAAATTTTATAGATATTTCCTCTTCAATCACTTGTAAAGGAACTGCCATTCCCGCCAAGGTAGGAAAGCTAGTACGTAAAATTTCATATTTAGCCCAAACATTATGTATGGCTTTTTCTAAAATTGTATATTCAATATTTCCCTCTACTAAAACTGCACATTGAACGCGATATGGCTGATAGTTATTTTCTTGCTGTAATAACCATAAGCATTTTTGCTGAGGTGAAATTTGAAAGCCTTCTATAGATATAGCTTGCATAATATTTGTTATGTATTTATATATTTAAATTATTTGCTTGTATAAGGTTGTGCCATCCCTACCAAAACCTTTCTCGCACCTGTGAATGGCTTACGGCCATGAGCAACCAGCATATTATCTAGTAATAAAATATCTCCTTCTTGCCAAGAGAATGTCACTGTTTTTTGCTCATATATTGAGTGAATTTCTTCTAACACTGAGGATTCAATTTCTGAACCATCTCCATAATAAGCATTGCGTGGTAATTCATCGGCATTTAGTATAGCAAGTAAAGATTGACGGACTTCTGCTTTTAAGCTTGAGATATGAAATAAATGCGCTTGATTAAACCAAATTGAATCACCAGTTTGAGGATGGGTAGCAACAGCTTGACAAACTTGCTTGGTTCTAAGTTTATTTCCGTCTAACCATGTAAAATCAATACCAACAGATTGACAATAAGCTTCTACTTCAGCTTTATCGTTAGTTTGAAATACAGTTTCCCAAGATAAATCAATCCCTTGCCCGTAATTACGGACATACATAATCTTTTTTTGAATAAATTGCTCTTTGATTTTTGGATCTATACATTGAAATATTTTACGGCTATCAGCAATTGGTGTTTCTCCACCTTGCTCTGCTGCCTTTACACAAAAGAAGGCAATTTTCATTGGCCAATTAAGAGAATAGGCCATTTCGTTATGTAGAGGAATTGATTGATCGGGCGGATATTCTGTTGATGTATATATCTTGCCATCAACTTGGCTCCGCGGAGTTGAACGATAAGAATATTCAATTAATTCTCCTGCTATAGCCTGCATAAAATTAGCAAATTCGCTATGAGTATTAACTGGAAAATTGCGAAAAAGTAAACCTCCGTATTGAATTAATTGTTTTTCTATCCAACCACGGTTGTTACTTGCCCAATTGACTAAATGAACGCCATCCACAGCAGATTGAATAACGAGAGGTAGCTGTTGATTAGATTCTATGAAACTGGTTGTAACCAAGTTTTCGGAAGAAACTGTAATTGATTTTCTTTTGAATGTTTTTAGATTCATGTTCTTATGCCTAATTATGATTCAACTTTGCCTGCGATCGCCTTGCGTCCGACTTTGCCTAACTTCTGAATCCGAGCTTGCTGCAATTCTTGATTTTGGATGTTTTGTTGTTGTTTTTCCGTTTCCTGCAATAGTGTTACTAATTGGTCAAGCCGAATATCTGGCTGTTCCACAACCTTTGTTAGTAATGTTTCCAAAATAACTGTCATGCGAGCAATAGTAGGGGCATGAAATAAATCTATTTTATACTCAAAGAAACCTTCCATTCCTTCTGGCATTTCTGTTAATTGCAGTTTCAAATCATGACGAACAGTGCCACTGTCACCTTCTAAAATGCTGAGATTTAGCCCTTCTAGTTCTAGATTTGATTTAGGAGCATTTTGCAAAACAAACCATACCTGAAATAGCGGCGAATGATTTAAATTACGCTCTGGCTGTAGTTCTGCTACTAACTTCTCAAATGGTAAATCTTGATGTGCATAAGCTCCCAAAGCTGTTTCTCGTACCTGTTGCAATAATTCTTTAAAGCTGGGGTTATGGGAAAGTTTAGTACGTAATACGAGAGTGTTAACAAAAAAGCCAATTAATCCTTCTAATTCGCTGCGGTTACGGTTAGCGATGGGAGAACCTACAAGAATATCTTCTTGCTTTGTATAGTGATAAAGCAAAGTATTGAAAGCTGCCAGCAGAGTCATAAATAAAGTGACACCTTCTTGCTGACTGAGAGATTTAAGCTTATCAGTTAGTGTTGCAGATAGGGTGAACGAGTGTTTTTTTCCTAAAGAAGTTTGTAGTTGGGTGCGGGGTTTATCTGTCGGTAATTCTAGAATTGTTTTAGCGTTCTCTAACTGCTGCTTCCAGTAGGTTAATTGAGTATCAAGCCTTTCTCCTTGTAAATATTGCTGTTGCCATACTGCATAATCAGCATATTGAATTGGTAACTCTAGTAGCAGAGAAGGTTTGCTATTTGAAAATGCTTCATAAAGTGCTGAAACCTCCCGGATAAACACTCCTCCTGACCAAGCATCAAAGATAATATGGTGCATTGTGACTAACAAGATATGTTCTTCTTCAGTTAGACGCAAAAGCACTAACCGCAGCAATCGTGCTTGTGTCAAATCAAATGGTTGCTGGGCATTTTCTACCTCTAGTCTTTGTACTTCTTTTTCTCTTTCAACTATTGGTAAATGTTGTAAATATACAATTGGCAAAGGTACTCTTAATTCAGAAATAATCTTCTGAATTGGTCGCCCCTCAACAATTGTAAAGCACGTCCGTAAAACTTCATGTCGCCGGACAATCTCGTTAATACTGTCCTCTAGTGCAGCTAAATTTAGTTTTCCTTGCAGTCGCACCAAGTCAGAGCCATTGTAAGCTGTTGAGTCGGGGTCTAATTGATGAAGGAACCACAATCTTTGTTGAGAAAAAGACAGAGGTAATTCTTGATTTCGGTCAATAGGTACTAGAGAAGGCACTGAGTCGAATTCAGGTTTAGCTTTCTCTATATGTTTGGCAAGTTCAGCTATTGTGGGTGATGCAAATAGATTACGTAGTGGTATTTCTAGCCCAAAGGCTTTTCGTACTTGGGAAATTACTTGAGTAGCTAATAAAGAATGTCCACCTAATTCAAAAAAGTTGTCGTTAATGCCTACTTGCTCTATTCCCAGGATTTTTACCCAAATTCCTAGCAACATTGCCTCAGTTGGGTTACGAGGAGCAACAAATTTTTGTTCTAATTCAGGACGAGTTTGCTCTGGTGCGGGTAATGCTCGACGGTCTATTTTGCCATTGGGTGTTAAGGGTAAACTATCTAGCAGCACAAAGGCAGAAGGAACCATGTATTCTGGCAAATGTTGCTGTAGGTAATTTCGCAGTTCATTAATAGAGTGTGCCGCGTTTTGATAAAAAACGACATAAGCCACAAGAGATTGATTTTCCTGCACAACAACGGCTTCCCGCACAGCTAGATGTTGGCACAATACTGTTTCAATCTCTCCCAATTCAATCCGAAAACCTCGGATTTTCACTTGATGATCTATTCTTCCTAAATATTCAATGTTGCCATCTGGTAAATATCGAGCTAAATCTCCAGTTTTGTAAAGGCGACTTTCTGGTTGATTACTAAAAGGATTAGGAATGAATTTTTCATCTGTCAAATCTGGGCGATTTAAATATCCTCTAGCTACTCCAACCCCACCAATATGCAATTCTCCAGAAACGCCAATAGGTAATGGTTGTAAATGGGAATCTAACAAATAAATTTGGGTATTGGCGATGGGGCGACCAATTGGAACTATGGATTTATGACTTTCTTGTTGACACTTCCAGAAGGTAACATCGATCGCGGCTTCTGTGGGGCCATAAAGATTATGTAGTTCGGCATTTAAAATATCAAAAAAACGTTGCTGAAGTGCAAAAGTTAGAGCTTCACCACTACAAATAAACCGCGTGAGAGATTTTAATTTCTCTACTCCCGGTGTTTCCAAGAATACCTGAAGCATTGAAGGTACAAAATGCAGAGTTGTAATACTTTTTTCAGCAATTAAGTTTATTAAATATGTGCTATCTTTATGTCCTTCTGGTTTTGCAATTACTAGACGAGCGCCTGTGATGAGAGTCCAGAAAAATTCCCAGACTGATACATCAAAACTAACAGGAGTTTTCTGAAGTACAGCATCAATTGTTGTTAGTTGATAGGCTTGTTGCATCCAGAGGAGACGATTACAAATCCCCCGGTGCGTGTTCATTGCTCCTTTTGGTTTTCCTGTAGAACCAGAAGTGTAAATGATGTAAGCCAAATTATCAGGTGTGATTTTGGTATTTGGGTTATCTTTACTGTATTCTGCTATGTTTTCCCAATCAGTATCTAAGCAGATAGCTTTGCCTTTATATGTGGGCAGTTTGGTTAATATTTTTTGCTGTGTTAATAATATTGGTGCTTGAGAATCTTCTAAAAGGAAAGTTAAACGCTCTAAAGGATAATTAGGATCTATTGGAATATAAACACCACCAGCTTTTAATATTCCCAACAGCCCTACTACCATTTCTAAGGATCGTTCTAGACAAATACAAACACGCTCCTCTGCTTGAACTCCTAATAATTGTAAGTAATGTGCTAATTGATTGGCACAATTATTTAATTCTCTATAAGTAAGCTTTTTATCTGCAAATATTACTGCAATAGCGTCAGGTGTCTTTTCTACTTGTGCCTCAATTAAATGATGCAGGCATTGTTCAAGCTGACTATGAGAAATTTCTAAGGAATTTTGATTAAATTCTACTAATAACTGATGTTGTTCAGTGGGTGTTAATAAAGGCAACTTACTAATAGAGCGATCGCAATTAGCAACTATACTCTCTAATAAAGTTTGAAAATGCCCTACCATCCTGTTAATGGTGTCAGCATGGAACAACTCGCTGTTGTATTCCAAAAATCCGATTAGCCCTTGCTTGGTATCTTCCACATACAAAGTCAAATCAAACTTGGCAGTCCCGTTATCTACCATCAAAGGAGCCAAGGTTAAATTCGGCAGTTGTAGGGCTAACATTGGCGCATCTTGAAAGACGAACATCACCTGAAACAGAGGAGTGTGGCTTAATGTCCGTTCCGGTTGTAGTTCTTTGACTAGCTCCTCAAAGGGAAAGTCTTGATGAGTGTAAGCGGCTAAGGCTGTGTCGCGTACTCGTTTCACCAACTCTCTAAAACTTGGTTCCCCAGATACATCAGTTCGGAGAACTAAAGTGTTAACGAAGCATCCCAGTAAATTCTCAATTTCGCTGTGAGTGCGATTAGCAACGGGAGTCCCAACTAATAAGTCTGTTTGTTCTGTGTAACGGTAAAGCAAGGTTTTAAACGCTGCAAGCAATACCATGAACAGGGTAACGCCTTCCTGTTGACTGAAAGACTTGAGTGCATCTGCGATCGCTTGCTCAATTATAATAGTTGCACGCGCACCTTGGAAGCTTTGTTGTGCAGGGCGGGGATAATCTGTTGGTAGGTTGAGAATTGGCGGCGCATCTTTGAGTTGCTGCTTCCAGTATGTCAACTGATGCAATTTATCATTTAAATATTGTCTTTGCCAGAGTGCAAAGTCTGCATACTGAATTAGTAACTCTGGCAATGTTACTGGAATATCTTGGCAAAAGCCTTGATATAGTGCTGCTAACTCTCGATAAAAGATTTGCCATGACCAACCATCAGAAATAATGTGATGCTTAGTAAGTAGCAGAATATGTTCTTGCTCACTCAGATGAATTAGCGTACCTCGAAACAGTGGCGCTTGGCTAAGGTCAAAGGGTTGACGAGCTTTTTCTGTAACAATTTGGTTTATTTTCGCTTCTGAGTATGTTTGTAATTTTATAGTTGTCAGCGTAAATGTCAGGTTGGGAGCAATTACTTGTAAAGTTTGCTCATCTACAATTTGAAAGCTAGTGCGGAGAATTTCATGCCTTTTAATAATTTCATTAATACTTTTTTCTAAAGCTATAGTGTTGAGAACACCTGTAAAACGCAATAAACTAGATTCATTATATAAAGGTGTATTTGGTTGTAGCTGATGAAGCAGCCACAACCTCTCTTGAGTTAATGATAAATATAAAATATCTGATGTTGTTCTTTTGGGAATTGAAGTTGATTTTTTAAATTGTAAGTTTTTCTGTTGAAGCCGCAGTTCAAACAATGCTCGTTGTTCGGGAGATAAGGCGGCAATTCTTTCAGTTATATCTTTCACGGCTAATCACCCAAATAAGCTTAATGTTGAATATCTGTTTGTATCTTTTCTAAGTTGATAGTTTTGTTGAAAGTCTGTTAATTTATTTAAGCTTGTCATTACTGTATCGAAATCTAGACCAAAATCAACGAGACAAGCAATTTCATCTACGCCAATTTCTTTCAGACGTGCAATTGTTTGACGACAACTTTCTGGCGTACCAATTAACACTCTACCTTGTTGAAAATATCGCTCAAAAGCAAATTCTAAAAGTTGTTGTCGATCCTCTTCTGTAAAACTTTCGGGATTGAACTGAAAATTAATGCGTTTAGCTAAGTTCTCAACTAAGCCAAAATGGGTTTTGAGATAATTACAAAAAGGCTGTTTTACTTGTTCTTTAACTAATTGTTCGTTATCTCCTATATAAGTATGCATCATCAAAGACACTTTGCAACTTTTGGGATCATGGCCATGTTGAGCCAAAGTACGACGATAAAGAGATATTTGTTGAGCTAAATCATCAATAGTGGCATATAACAAAGAGGTTAAAACATTAGAGCCTATTTTACCTGCGCCAATAAATGTAGCATCTGCTTGGCAAGTAATCCATATAGGTACTTGAGATTGTATAGGACGGGGAAATGTTTTTATCTGAACTTTATTGCCTGAACCATTAACAAATTCAATTTCTTCACCGTGCCAGAGTTTTTGTAAAATTTCGATGTCACGCCACATAACTTCTTTACGTTCAGCATAATTTTCTGGACGTAATAAAAAATCATCTGCGTGCCAACCCGGTGCAAAAGAAAGTCCAACTCTACCATCAGATAAGTTATCAACTACAGCCCATTCTTCGGCTACTCTGACAGGATGTTGTAATGGCATTACAATACTACCTGATCTGAGTTGAATTTTCTCTGTCACCATTGCTAAAGCTGCACTAATCACTGAGGGATTGGGATATAAACCCCCAAAAGGATGAAAATGGCGTTCGGGAGTCCATACTGCTGTGAAACCGTTTTTATCGGCAAGTTTAGCTGTTTCTATCAAGAGTTTATATTTCTCTGATTCGGTTGTCGAGCCATCGCCGGAAAAGTAGAGGATGCTGAATTCCATATTTTATGAAAGTTTCGCGCATAGGAGCATAGATGCAAATAAGGACATACAAACTTAAAGTTTATTTATCTAACTGGCAATTCTTGGGCTATTTGTCTTTGAAGTTCTTCAATAGACAGGTTTTCTACTTCTGCTAATAGTTTTGCGATTTCATCAAGCTCTTCTGATTGTGGTTGTTTTTCGAGGATGACATTAGCTAATTCGCTAACTGTTGGTGCATCAAAAAGGAGGGTACGTAGCGGTAATTCGACTTGAAAAGCTTCTCGGAGACGAGAAATAGTTTGGACTGCCAGTAAAGAATGTCCACCTAATTCAAAGAAGTTATCATGAATCCCTACTTTTTCAATTCCAATGAGTTCTTCCCAGATATCGGCAATAGTTTGTTCAATTTCATTGCTAGGAGCTATATAAGTATTTTCTTGCAGAGTCCGTGAATGTCTGCTGGCAGATATTTGACAAGAATTTACTGGCTTTTGAGCTAATGATAAAGATAAAGCTAATTGATTGAGTTGCTCAATTCCTACCTGTAAATCTTGCGTAGAAACTATAACTTGAGGTAAAGATGTTGCCAAAATTCGGCTAAAACAATCTGCTCCTTCTACTGGCATAATAGCATTTTTTAAACTTTCTTCACGCCAGTTTTTGATTTCATCAGGAACACTAGTATTAACTGCCATCCCAACTTGCTGCCAAGCGTCCCAGTTAATAGCAACTGTAAATCTGTTATTTGTTACTGTATTCCAATGAGCAAAGGCATCTAAAAAGGTATTTGCAGCACAATAATCTACCTGTCCAAATCCTCCTTGGATTGAACTTAAGGATGAACAAAGAACTAAGAAGTCTAAATTGATGTTTGTGAGAACATTATTTAGAATTACTGTTCCTTGAATTTTGGGTGCAAAAACTTTTTCGGCAATTTCTGGTATTTTGAGTTGAATCATCCCTGCACCAGCAATACCAGCAGTATGGATGACACCATTAATTGTACCAAAACGTTCTAAAGATTGCGCGATCGCACTCTGCATCTGTTCCTCATTCGTCACATCAGCAGCCAGTACCAATACTTCTGCACCTGATGCTTCTAATTGTTTAATTTTGTCGTTATCAGATGGGAATGAACGTCCTAATAAAACGAGTTTGGCTTGTACAGTTTTAGCCAGATATTCAGCCAAAACTAAACCAATACCTCCCATACCGCCTGTAATTAGGTATACTCCACCTTGACGCAACCGGATTTGATTTTCGGTAGCGGGTTCTAATGAAATCGGCTCAAATATTTGTACCCAACGGTAATTATTCCGATAGGCAATTCTTGAATCTTCTGATTCTGCTGTTAATTCTGCTAGTAATTGCCCTAAAAAATCTTCGCTTACTGATGATTTTTGCAAAATATCAACCAGACGACAACTAATATTTTGATATTCTTGAGGAATTACTTTGCAAGCACCTAATATAGTTGTCTTTTCAGAAAATAATTCTTCATCACCTGTAATTTGATGCAGATGATTAGCAATAACAAAAAGTTGAATCGCATCACTTATTTGTTGCTGTCCAATTGCTTGTGCTAGGTAAACAATACTGTAAAAACCTAAATTTTGAATGGTTTCCCAAGATAAATCTTGTGATTGGGTAAGACTCCATAAGTGGGTAATGGTATTGGGAGTTTTTTCTTGTTGCTGTAACTGTTGTAGTAAGTTCTGATAATCATCCGCTTGAGCCGGATTGATAGCGTATGTATTGGTATCAAGTTGAGCAAATTTTTCTCCTACTTTGACAGTAATTACATCTTTTCCAAGTTGTTGTAATCGTTGAGCAAGTTGTAAACCTATGCCATATTCATCTATAAAAATTAGAGAATAACCAGAGGTAATATCCTTTGTTTTGACAAGAGGAACTCGTTTCCAAGAGGGAATATAAAACCAGTCACTAATGTTAGGTTTTTTACCCTGTTTGCTTTCAATATCAGATAGTTGAGTTTGTATTTCTGGTTCAATCCAATAACGCTGACGTTCAAACGGATAAGTCGGTAAAGGTACGCGGTAGCGCTGTTCATGGGTATAAAAACCAGACCAATTTATCTCAACTCCTGCTAGCCAAAGCCGTCCTAGAATGTTAAGTAAGAAATTAACATCTGATTTTTCATCTTGGGGATGACGTAAAGAAGGTAATACAACTTGTCCAGTGGCTTGTTGGGTGTGTTGTTTGACAAGAGTACATAAAGTTCTTCCTGGCCCTACTTCTAAGAGTATGCGATCGCTTTCTTCCAGCAAAACTGATAAACCATCTGAAAACTGTACTGTTTGACGTAAATGCTGCGCCCAATAATCTGGAGATGTTGCTTCTTGTGCTGAAATCCAAGTACCTGTCAAATTAGAAATAAAGGGAATTTGAGGAGGATTAAGTTTGACTTTTTTCAGTTCCGCTATGAATGGTTCTAACATGGGTTCCATCATTTGGGAGTGAAAAGCGTGGGAAGTATGCAAGCTGCGACACTCTATGCCCTTAACTGTCAGCTTTTCAGCTATTTTGTCTATTGCATCATAGCTTCCAGAAACCACACACAAAGAAGGTGCATTACTAGCGGCTAAAGCTAAATCTTCATTGAGGAAAGTTTTAACCTCTGCTGCTGATGCAGAAACAGAAAGCATTGCACCCACAGGCATTTCCTGCATCAATCGCCCGCGCACAGCAACCAAAGTTAACGCATCTTCCAACGACATCACACCAGCAAGACAAGCGGCTACATATTCCCCAATACTGTGGCCAATCATCGCTTGTGGCGAGATACCCCAAGATATCCACAGTTGAGCCAAAGCATACTCAATTACAAATAATGCTGGTTGTGCTAAGGATGTCTGCTTGAGTTGTTCTGTTACTTCTTTTTCAGACTCGTGTGGATAAATAACTGAATGTAAATTTAACCCTAAATGCGGTTTGAGTAGCAAACAACAACGATCCACCTGTTCCCGGAATGTAGGCTCAGTCTGGTAAAGTTCTTTACCCATTCCCACATACTGAGCGCCTTGCCCAGGAAACATGAAGGTAATAGAACGCCCAGTTGGTTCCTGAAAGTGAGTTAATACTTGTTGAGGATCTATAGTTTCTAAAGCGTTTATTGCTTCTTGAGTACTTTGACAAACCACAAAACGGCGATAATCAAATACCCCACGCCCTACTTGCAATGTGTAGGCTACATCTGCCAAATTCAACTCAGGATGCTGTCTGAGGTGTTGAGCAAGATTCTTAGTCGCAGTTTCTAAAGCCGAATCAGTTTTCGCTGAAAGTACTAACAACTGATAATCTCTCTTTTGCTTCTCCACTCTGGTAACAGAAGGAGCTTCTTCTAGAATGACATGAGCATTAGTCCCACCAATACCTAGAGAACTCACTCCAGCACGGCGTGGTGTAGAAGTTGCACTCCATTCAGTCAGCTTTGTATTGACGTAGAAAGGACTATTAGCAAAATCAATTTCTGGATTGGGTTGTTCAAAATTTAAGCTAGGAGGAATCAACTTATGTTGCAAAGCCAAAGCGGTTTTAATTAAACCTGTCACACCAGCAGCAGCGTCTAAATGTCCAATATTTGTTTTCACAGAACCGATCGCACAGAAACCTATTTTTTCAGTCTCCGCCCGAAAAACATTTGTTAAGGCAGCGATTTCTATAGGATCGCCTAAAGCGGTTCCTGTTCCATGAGTTTCGATATAGGTGATTGTTTCAGGTTCAACATCAGCCAGGGCTATTGCTTCGGCGATCGCTTCTGCTTGTCCGTTGACACTTGGCGCAGTGTAGCCGACTTTACTAGAACCATCGTTATTGATGGCACTACCTTTAATTACAGCATAGATATGATCACCATCTGCGATCGCATCCGATAACCGCTTTAACAACACCACTCCGACACCATTACCAATAATTGTCCCTTTTGCTTTGGCATCAAAGGCGCGACAATGACCGTCAGGTGATAAAATTCCTCCTTCTTGATGTAAATACCCTGTTTTTTGGGGTACACGAATTGAAGCCCCACCAGCCAAAGCCATATCACATTGATAATTGAGTAAGCTTTGGCAAGCTAAAGCTGTGGCTACTAAGGAAGTAGAACAAGCCGTTTGTATTGTGAGGCTCGGCCCAGTCAGATTTAATTTGTAGGAAACGCGAGTAGACAGAAAATCTTTATCATTTCCAATTAGTTTTTGGAAACTATGCGCTGAACCAATTTGGTCAATATTTAACTTAAATGGCAAATAGTTATTTAAACTAGCACCTGCATAAACTCCAATCTTACTTTCGCATCTTTGAGCGTCATAACCAGCATTTTCTAATGCTTCCCAAGCACATTCTAAAAATAATCTATGTTGGGGATCAGTCATTTCTGCTTCTTTAGGGTTAAAGCCAAAGAAAGCAGCATCAAATAAATCTATATCGTCTAATACAGCGCCAGCTTTTTTATAGTTAGGATTCTTGAGTAATGATGGATCTACTCCAGCTGCAATTAACTCTTCATTACTAAATTGAGAAATTGCCTCAACTCCATCACATAAATTTTGCCAAAACTCTGCAATATTTTTCGCGCCTGTAAACCGTCCAGACAAGCCGATAATGGCAATACTTTCCATAACTTACCTTTTTTGAATTACCTAAAATTATTCCTTTGCTTCATGAGGAATTGATTGCGTTGGTTCATAGCTTCTCTTTGTTTATCCACTCTTTCGCGCATTTTCCCTAAAGTTGTTAGTGCTGATGATTTTTGGCTCAAATGTTCCGCGAGTGAATTAATAGTTGGATTCTGAAAAATTTCTACAACTGATAAATCTTGATGTAAAATCTCTCGTAATTTGTTGTTTACCTGCACAACCAGCAAAGAATGTCCACCAATGTCAAAGAAATTATCATAAATACCTACTTTTTCTAGCTGTAGTACCTGTTTCCAAACCCTAGCTATAGATTTTTCTACTTCAGATTGGGGAGGTTGATAAGTAGCTGCCAACTCAGGACGTAATTTATCTGGTGCAGGTAAAGCACGACGATCTACTTTGCCATTGGGAGTAAGAGGTAATGCTTCTAAAACTACAAAAGCAGAAGGAAGCATATATTCAGGTAGTTTTTTCTTGACTAAGTTCTTTACTTCATTGATGGAAAAAGTTGCTTTTTGATTAGGAACTACATAAGCAGTAAGGGAGTTTTTATTAGCAATAACTACTGTTTCTCGCACATGAGAATGTTGTGCCAGAACAGTCTCAATTTCTCCTAGCTCAATCCGAAAGCCACGCAGTTTAACTTGATGGTCAATTCTTCCCAAGAACTCAATTGTCCCATCAGCACGATAACGTGCTAAATCTCCTGTTTTGTAAAGGCGTTTATTTGATTCAAACGGACTAGAAATGAACTTTTCGTTAGTTAATTCAGGTCTATTCCAATACCCACGCGCCAAACCCACGCCACCAATATACAATTCACCCGAAATCCCAATTGGAACAGGTTGGAATTGTTTATCTAATATATATATCTGTATGTTGGCAATGGGGCGACCTATAGGAACAATTGTTTCATTGTTGTTAGCTTGGCAGCACCAAGCCGTAACATCGATGGCAGCTTCTGTTGGGCCGTAAAGATTGTGTAATTCTGAGTTCAACCGCTCAAAGAAGCGTTGTTGCAATTCCAAGGGTAGTGCTTCACCGCTACAAATTACACGTTTGATACTATAACAGTTCTCTAGTCCTGGTTCCTCTAAAAACACTTGCAGCATTGAAGGGACAAAGTGCAATGTTGTAATTTGCTGTTGGGCGATGAGTTGGACTAAATAGCTTGCATCTTGATGACCACCTGGTTTAGCTACGACTAAAGTTGCACCAGTAAATAGAGGCCAGAAGAATTCCCAAACAGAGACATCAAAACTGAAGGGTGTTTTTTGTAAAACGCGATCGCATTCTTTTAATTGGTAAGTATCTTGCATCCACAGTAAGCGGTTGCATAAACCCTTATGAGTGTTAATCGCTCCTTTGGGTTTTCCTGTGGAACCAGAAGTATAAATTACATAAGCGATATTTTCTAGCTGAACGCTACTAACTGGGTTGGCTTGGCTGTAGTCAGCAAATGCTGCACCATTAGCATCTATAGTTACTACTTTGGCTGTGTGTGCTGGTAGTTCATGAATTAGATGCGATCGCACTAGCAACAATGATAATTGAGCATCTTCTAGCATGAATGCCAAACGCTCTTTAGGATAGGTAGGATCTAGCGGCAGATACGCGCCGCCTGCTTTCATAATTGCTAATATCCCAATCACCATTTCTAGGGAGCGTTCCATGCAGATCCCAACTAAGGTATCTGGTTTAACTCCTACATTTTGTAGATAGTGCGCTAGTTGATTGGCTCGATTGTTTAGCTCACGATAGGTAAGTTCTAGATTAGCAAAAATCAGAGCGATCGCATCCGGTGTTTTTTCTACCTGTGCCTCAAATAATTCATGGATGCAAGCTTCTTGAGGATACTCAACCTCGGTGTTGTTCCAGTCAAACAGTAGTGTTTGACGTTCAACAGGTGTCAATATTGATAACTTAGAAATACTTTGATTGGGATTACTAACCACACCCTCTAGCAGGGTTTGGAAATGCCCTACCATCCTAGCTATAGTATCTGCATTAAATAAATCGGTGTTGTATTCTAGTGTCCCTGCCAATCCTTCTTCACTATCAACCATTGATAGTAGGATATCAAACTTGGCTGTTGTTGTCTCAAGTTCCTCAGTTTTCCAAATGCTGTTTGCCGTAGGGTTCTGAAGCACAAACATCACCTGGAACAATGGATTATAGCTTAAATCCCGATTTGGCTGTAACGCTTCTACTAGCTTCTCAAAGGGTAAATCTTGATGAGTATATGCCTCAACTGCCACCTTTCGGACTCGTCCCAACAATTCTGTAAATGTGGGATTTCCTTCTAGATTGGTACGCAATACTAAAGTATTGACAAAACACCCAATTAAATGCTCCAGTTCAGCATGATTGCGGTTGGCTATTGGCGAACCAACAAGAATATCTTCTTGACCTGCGTAGCGGTAAAGCAAAGTTTGAAAAGCCGCCAACAAGGTCATAAATAAGGTTGTACCCTCCTGTTGGCTTAACTGTTTGATTGACTCAGTTAATGTTGTAGACAATATAAACTTCTGCTGCGCTCCCCGAAAAGTCTGTATTGGAGGTCTAGGGCGGTCAGTTGGTAGTTGCAATACAGGGAGATTTCCGCCTAACTGCTGCTTCCAATAAGCTAAATACTTTTCTATAACTTCACCTTGCAACCAGTTTCGCTGCCAATACACAAAATCTGTATACTGTACAGGAAGCTGAGGTAGTGGCGAGGGTTTACCAGTACAGAAAGCTTGATAAATCGTAGATAATTCTTGAACTAGTACCTTGATTGACCAACCATCACCAACCAAATGATGCAAATTTATAAGTAAAATCGATTCTGTATGCAAGTGCAGGAGTTTCGCCCGCAACAAGGGTGCTTGTCCTAAATCAAAAGATAACTGAGCCTCTTGCAAAGATAACTTCTGTACTTCAGTTTGCTGTTGTTCATCAGCCAAGTGACCCAAATCAATTTCTGGTAAACTGAATGCGATCGCGGAGCGTGCGTTAAACGCGATCGCATCTGCAACTTTTTGGATGGGTTCACCATCCACTACCTCAAAGCTGGTTCGTAAGATGTCGTGTCTTTGAATAATTTCGTTAAAGCTACGAACCAATACAGAAACATTCAACTTTCCTGTCAAATGAATAGCTACAGGAATATTATATGTAGCTGTCCCAGGTTGGAGTTGGTTAATAAACCACAACTGCTGTTGAGTAAAAGTAAGCGGATGTTGGTTAGTGGCTGTCTCGGCTTTAGAGATGGGCAAATATGCACTAGTCAAATTACTGTTAACTTGGTCTAATATTTGGGTTGCTAACTCAGCAATACCAGCACCACCAAAGAAGTCTGCTACAGATATAGTTACTCCAAAATCAACCTCTATCCGATTTTTTAACTCGAAAACTTTGAGGGAGTCTAGACCCAACCTACTCAAAGGTTGGTTTAGGTCTATCTGGGAAGGCGTTACCCTCAGTACCCGTGCTACTAATTTATGTAAATAAGAGTTTAATGACTGCTGTTGTTTTTCTGATTCTACTACTAGTAATTCTGTGCGTGTCAGACAATCTTCTTCTGTCGTTGTCTGAGCAATTTCCAAAATACTACTACCAACAACCTCTAATGTACCTGCTAAAAATCCTGCTTTGGTAGCCCGACGTTGAATCTTACCACTGGAAGTTTTGGGAATCGTGCCAGCTTTAATTAAAACAACTGCATAAACTTGTACTTCATGTTCTTCTGTAATTGCTTGACGAATAGCAGCCGTCGCTTCATCTATATTAGGTTTGGCACGAAACTCTAATTCTTGTACAATTACCAGACGTTCTTCTTTTTCTACCTCTACTGTAAAGGCTGCAACACTTGTTGCGCGTAATGTTTTATGACTGCGCTCTGCGGTTAGCTCAATATCTTGTGGGTAGAGATTACGTCCCCTGATGATAATTAAATCTTTAGCTCGTCCAGTAATAAAGAGTTCACCATTATGCAAAAAGCCTAAATCTCCAGTCCGTAAAAATGGCCCTGACGCTCTGTTAACTCCCGTGTCTTGGAGGTAAGCGTAGAAAGTTTGCTTTGTTTCTTCTGGACGATTCCAGTAACCATGACCAATACTCGGGCCTGATACCCAGATTTCCCCAACTTCATCGGGATCGCAACGGGTTAAGGTTTCTGGATTAGCAATTACAATCTGTTGTTGTGGTACAACTTGACCACAACTAACTAATGCTATTGAATTTTCTTCATTGGTAGCTGCATCAATTATATGATTGCTTTCTAAAGCAGTTTTTTGTAAGGTTTTCGTTGTTACTAAAGCATTTTTGACACTACCAGATACCATCAATGTAGCTTCTGCCATGCCATAGCATGGGTAAAAGGCTTCTGGACGAAACCCACATTCAGCGAAGGTAGCTGCAAACTTCTCTAGAGTTTCGTGACGAATTGGTTCAGCACCATTAAAAGCTACATTCCAACTACTTAAATCTAGGGTTGAACGTTGTTCGGGGGTAATTTTTTCAATACAAAGTTTATAAGCAAAGTCGGGAGCGCCACTAGTGGTTCCTCCGTAACGAGAAATTGCTTCTAACCAACGATAGGGACGCTGGAGGAAAGCAGCTGGTGGCATCATAATACAAGGAAATCCGCCATATAAAGGTTGTAGTACACCACCAATCAGACCCATATCATGATAAACAGGCAGCCAAGTGACGAACGTACTACTGGAAGAATGTTCCATATATTGACGAGTCACGACAGCATTATGTAGCAGGTTGCCATGACTGAGCATTACACCTTTGGGTGTGCCGGTAGAACCAGAAGTATATTGCAGAAACGCCAGTGTGTCTGTATTGATCAGAGGCTCTTGCCAATCCTCTTCTATACCAGGAGCGAGGTTATCAGTGGCTAGCCAATGAATATTATCTATATCAAATTTATCAGCAAACAAAGTTTGCACCTGAGACAAAATGCTACTTGTCGTCAGGATTATTGCGGCTTGTGAATCTTCTAGAATCGCTAAAATTCTGGGGGTGTTGCGTTGGTTGCGTGGTGGATAGGCTGGAACCGCTACTACACCGGCATACAGACACCCGAAAAAGGCGGCAAGATATTCTAAACCTGGTGGATAAAGTAGTAAGGCACGCTCTCCACTTAAACCTAAGCTTTGCAGTTGAGATGCGATCGCACGGCTACATCTATCTAGTTCTTGATAAGTCACGCGATCGCTTTCTGTTTCCCCATCAGACAAGAATGTGTAACTCAGTTGTTTAGCCTCTCGGCTACTTCTATAACGTAAAAGTTCAACAAGAGTAGAAAAGTCGCAAATGCCTTCAAAGGCATTACTGCTTTGAGTATTCTTATGTTCAGGCATTTAGATGCACACCTAATTCTGGAATGTAACTGTCATAAGCGGTTTAGCTGAAAACTGTACTAGAGGCTTGTAGACTTTTTGACCAAAGTCAGATTCACGCACAGTCTTGTGAGAAATCCGGGTTTAGCGATCTTTAGAGTTCATAAATAAGAATCTTACACACAGTCTTGCAATTTATTCTCAATATTATCTATATCACATTAACGCAAATGATTCTCTTTTAATTTTTATTTTCACAGAATTCTATTAAATTTTTATGCTAGATTCTCTCTGTTTTTGGCAAAATACCATCCTTAAGATAGATGCCTTATATTTGCTTTTAACCAGTAAATTGCTTTTCTAGCCATAGACATGGCACGATAAAATCCATTAAAACTCTAAATTTGCCCTAAAATCATTAAGGCAAGCATCTTGTTTTATTACTTAGCAGGATATTAGTGTATTAAGATACAAAAAATGGAAATTCATATAGCTAGGATGACTTGTCGAGATTTATTGACATAAGTATGCAAAAAATATGTATCTTTTAACTAATTTTTGATAATGTAATAGTCTAATCTTGATAAGACTAGTGCTAATAAATTTTAGTAAGCATCTAGAAAATCAATTATATCAGGGTGCTAACAGCTTATTAACCGTGTGTGAGGAAATAGATGAAACCAGTGCTGTTACTTAAAAGCCTGTTACTGACAGGCTCATTTGCTTTATTGTTAGCAACTTCCGCTTGGGGTGAAGAAGGACAACTTCCTAAAAAACAGCAAGAAACAACTTCTACGGATCAAGAGGCGATTTCTAAACAAACTGCAAATCACCCCTATAGCCTCACAAAAAAGACATCAAAACACAGAACCAAAAATACTCAAAAGCTAGCTCAAGCACCGGAAGCTGTACAAGTTACTGGGGTAAAAATCAACTTAGTTGGTAAACAACTGGAGATAATTTTAGAAACGACTCAAGGGGAACAGTTACAACCTCAGGACAAAGGTGAGGGGAATAATTTTATTGCAGATATTCCCAACGCTCAATTGCGTCTATCGACTGGTGACGTATTTAGTCAAGAAAACCCGTTTGCAGGAATTACAGCAGTTACTGTAAGCAACTTGGATGCGAATACAATTCGGGTAACTGTGACGGGTGAAGCAGGTGCGCCAAAAGTAGAGCTGTTTGATGATAATCAAGGTTTAATTTTTGGGGTGACACCAACTACATCTACTAGCCAGACGCCACCAACAGAACAACCAACCAGTGAGACTCCCCAAATCCAACCAACACCACCAACCACTGAAACTCCTTTAGAGCAACCCACAACCGAGACACCTGAAAATGAAGAACCAATTGAATTGGTTGTAACGGGTGAACAGGGTGGTTATCGTGCAGAAGAAGCATCAACCGCAACTAAGACAGATACACCTATCCGTGATATTCCGCAATCAATTCAGGTAATTCCCCGTGAAGTCCTCAAAGACCAAGGAACAATTCGCGTCCAAGATGCACTGCGAAATGTGAGTGGTTCTACTAGCGCTGGTTACTACCAAGGTTTTAGTGAATATCTTTCTTTACGTGGTTTTGAAGCAAATTTATTTAGGGATGGACTTCGGTCTTATCAGGATTATGGTGGCTTGATTGAAACAGCTGATATTGAACGCATCGAAGTTCTTAAAGGCCCAGCATCAGTATTGTTTGGAGATGCACCTCCAGGTGGTTTGGTTAATTTGGTGACTAAACAACCTCTAGAGCAACCGTTTTATTCTTTTGAGGGAACTGTTGGCAGTTTTAGCACCTATCGAGGTGCAATTGATTTGTCGGGGCCGTTAAATGATAATAGAAGCATACTTTATCGTTTCAATAGTTCTTATGAGAATGCTGGAAGTTTTCGTGATTTTGTAAATTCAGAACGTGTGTTTCTTGCTCCTAGATTAAAGTTTGCGCTTGGTGATAACACCAATTTAACAATAGATGGTTCTTGGTTGCAGGAAAGCCGAACATCTGATGATGGAACTGTAGCAATAGATAATCGTCCAGCAGATTTACCACGGGAGCGTTTTTTAGGTGAACCGTTCCAGAATGTGGAAATAGACGTAACTAATTTTGGCTATTTACTTGATCATAAGTTCAACGACCAATGGTCAATTAGAAATGCTTTCCGCGCTCAATTTGTAAATTCAGAACGCTACTATCCTTTACGAGATTCTCTTAATGAAGAAACGGGTGAATTAAGTAGATTGAGTTATTTTTCTGAGCGCCAAGATAACGCCTATTTAGTTCAAACGGATGTGGTAGGAAAGTTTTTAACTGGTTCGATTAAACATCAACTTGTGTTGGGGTTTGACTATACTAAAAACACCGAAAATGGGACTTTTGGCGACTTTGAAGCTTACCCATCTCTTGATATATTTAACCCAGTCTACGCTCGCTTAGAGTATCCCAAGCAAGAAATATTAAATTTCTTCCGCGATGATAGTCTCGATAAATATGGGTTTTATATCCAAGACCAAATCGAAATTATTCCCCAACTCAAGTTACTGGCAGGCGGTCGATTTGATATTTTTGATCAAACTCGCAGTACACGGAGTTTAGGTGAAGAAAAGCAAGAATTTTCTCAATCGGATAGTAACTTTAGCCCCCGCTTAGGAATAGTTTATCAACCATCTCAAAATATCTCGCTTTACGCGTCTTATGCAACCTCTTTTAAACCTAGCTTTGGTACAAATCGTAATGGTAATGATGAACCATTTGAACCAGAAACAGGTAGGCAATTCGAGGTAGGTGTGAAAGCTGATATTACCCGCAATTTGAGCGCAACTTTAGCATTGTATGACCTCCGCAAGCAAAATGTTACTACTGATGATCCTAATTCATCCGATCCCAACGACCAAATTCAAACTGGGGAACAGACAAGTCGAGGTATTGAATTTGACATTGCTGGGGAAATTACCCCTGGTTGGAAAGTGATTGCGTCCTATTCTTACATTGATGCCTTTGTCAGCGAAGATACTAATTCCGATTTAGTAGGTCGCCGTCGAGATAATGTCCCAGAACACGCAGCAAGTTTGTGGACAACTTATGAAATGCAACAAGGAAGTCTCCAAGGCTTGGGATTTGGATTAGGATTATTTTTTGTCGGCGATCGCTTTGGAGATTTAGACAACAGTTATGTTCTTCCTAGTTTTGTGCGTACCGATGCTTCGGTATTTTACAAGCGCAATAACTGGAGAGCTGCTGTAAATGTTCGCAACCTATTTGACAATACCTATTTCACTGGGTCTGATGGTAGCCGTTTAAGTGTCTACTATGGTGAACCTTTAACATTGATTGGTTCATTTACGATTGAATTTTGACAAAAATAAGGTGTGGGGTATGAGATACCATCATGAATGACAGTTATATCAAAAGAAAAAGCTTTATTCGCTGGTTGCAATTTGGCATTGTAATGTTTTGTACTTTAATGGTTGTTGTAGCTTGTCATCGTGGTGGTTCTATACCTCTTAATGATCACAGTAAAAACGTAGCTTGTCGTGATGTCGAACACGCTGCGGGAATCACCTGTATTCCAGAAAACTTTCAGCGACTTGTGACTCTAGATGATACTTCCTTGGCAAATGCGATCGCACTAGGGATTAAGCCTGTTGGTGCTGTTATCTCGAATTTTTCATCGTATTGGCAAGACAAGCTGACAGGAGTAAAAAACATCGGGACAATTGGCGAACCTAACTTAGAAAGTATTCTCGCACTCAAACCAGATTTGATTGCGGGTTTTGACTATCAACAAGATATTTATCCTATTACTTCAAAAATTGCTCCAACAGTTTTGTTGAATTTTAAACATAGTGGCCAATGGAAAGAGGTATTTACAAATATTAGTGTGGCATTAGATAAGAAAGAAGTTGGTCAGAAAGTAATGAAAGATTATTACCGTCGTCTCGCAGAATTTAAGCAGAAAATGGGCGCTAAGTTGTCAAATCTCAAAGTTTCTGTAGTACGAGTATATCCTAATAATATCAACATTTATTTACGTGATTCTTTCTGCGGAATAGTTTTACAAGATGCCGGATTATCTCGTCCAGAATCCCAAAATTTTACTGCAACAGAAGCAAAACATTTATTTGGGAATCAGATTCAAATATCCATCGGTAATGAATTAATCGAAAAAGCAGATGCTGACGTTATATTCATCTGGACAGCTGAAAATGATACCAAAAGTAATCAAACAGCCAAAAAAAAATTAGAGGAACTTAAATTAAGTCCCCTATGGAAAAATTTAAAAGCTGTAGAACAAAATAAAATTTATATAGTTCCAGACTACTGGATTGGCGGTAGTATTTTAGCTGCAAACGCAATTATTGATGATTTATTTAAGTACCTAATAAATTTTAACGTTAATAAAAATACAGTTATTCCCAGGACACTATTGACAATTCTAGGATGACTTTTGCTTAAGTTTTAACTAAAATAGAAAGAGGAAAAATATTAAAGTGTAAGTAGAACATCTGGAAAAAACCAAACTATGTGAATAAAGGTTAAGTGAACTAAAACCCTCTTCCCTCCTGCCTTCTCCCAAGGGGAGACGCTAAAAGCGATCTGCCTCCTGCCTAAAC